>RFLK01000005.1 GCA_003694525.1 Candidatus Woesearchaeota archaeon | reverse complement strand
TCATTGCAAATTCCTTCCTCGCAGTCCGAGTCTCTGCAGCAGGACCCTTCGGGAAGGCAGGCAGTCCCGCAGGCAACTCCTTTGCAAACGCACTTTCCTTCCTCGCAGGACAGCCCGTCTGTGCACATTACCTCTTTGCAAGGGTCCGTTAAATCATCTTGTGGTTGAAGGATTGGTTTTTCTGATAGTGGAATTGCTCTTATGCCCTCTGAGCCCTCACAGGCTGTTAATAGGAGCAGAAGTGAAGATAGGAATAGCATCAGCATTATGTTTATGCTTCTCTCCCCAACCATGGATGCTACTGTCAAGTTACACTATATAAGTTTTTTGAGTCCTGAAAAACAGAATTGGTTTTTCAAGAATATGCTTCGCCTTTTGGACTAGCTCCTGCGCGTATGCGTATGTATGCGTATACGAGCATTAAACGTATATCTTCACGTTTGCAGGATCATACTTCCAATCTTCAGGCAGTTTTGATTTCTCCTTGTAGTATTTGACAAGCCTGTTTATCTTGCTCTCAGTGAGCTGAAGACCTCTGAGCGCTCCAGTGTCCTTGTGGTTTGATTTAAGGTGTTTTCTAAGGATTGTTGCGCGTCTCATTAGCGCGTATAGGTCTTCTGGAAGCTCTGAAGAGAGTTTTTTCTCTTCGAGAATTTGTTGCACTTTTTTTCCTGTAAGAAGTTTTACGCTTGGAATTCCATAGCTGTCTCTGAGTATTAATCCTATCTCGCTTGCGCTCTTGCCTTCTTTTGCAAGCTTGCCTACAAGCAATTCTACTTCTTTTGATTCTACTCTTATCCACGTTGGCTTTTCGGGCTTTAGTGGAGGGTGGCTTTTTGACTTGCCTTTTGCTCTTGAATACATTCGTCCCATTGTATCATAGTTCGCAGAGAAAGCAGTTCTTTATCTCCAGTCCAAGGAAGCCTTGACCGCCTTGTCTCTCGAACTGTGTTTTGTCAAAGAGCCCTATTTATAAATCTATCGGAAAAAAATCGGTCAGAGACCGTTAGAAAAAATTTACAGAAGGTTTCGGATATGGTCTATTTTTGTTGCAACCTCTGATCCTTTCCGTGTCAAGGTCAACAACTTCAGACGTCCCTGCTTGTCAAAATTGACAAGTCCTTCCTGTTCCATCTCCTGCAATATCTTTACCACGTGGGAATATGTGCAATCAATGGTTTTTGCAAGCGCGCTTGCATACACCTCTCCTTTTGCGTTGTTCAATTCGACCAGCATCATTGCTGGCTTCTCTCGAAAAAACGTCCTGAATATTTCTTTGTTCTTTTGCAACTCAATCCACCCCACTTGTTGAATCGTTGTACTCAAATATATATTTAAACGTTTCGCACGCGCAAGGGCAGTGCGTTGAACGTGTTCCGATTGCGAACACGATACTCATATAAATGTTGCGTTATCGCGCAATACTGTGTGCTGTTTTGCAGGGCTCAATTCAAGCGTTTTGCAAGTGCAGACAGGTAAAAACTGGTGAAAAATGTTCTTTGCTCACGAAACTCTAAGACCTGGACAAAAAGAGCTTGTTGAGGCAATAGGCAAGGCGTTATCTGCCGGCCGTCATATTCTTGTTCACGCTCCAACAGGGCTTGGAAAGACCGCCGCTGCCCTATCCCCTGCAATCGCTTATGCAAAAGATCGCAACATTTCAATAGTTTTTTTGACTTCAAGACACACTCAGCACAGGATAGTTCTCGAGACTATCTCAAAGTTGCAGAAAAGGACTGGCTCGAAGATTCTTGTAACCAGCATTCTTGGAAAGAAGTGGATGTGCGCGCAAGAGGTTGAGAATTTGCCGTCGGGAGATTTTAGCGATTATTGCAAGAGTCTTGTTGAAGGCAACAAGTGCGAGTTCTACCTGAATGCACGAGGAAAGGGTTCTTTCAGGGCAAAGGAAGTTATCGCAAATGTCAAGGCGCAAGGCCCTTTGCCTGCAGAGGAGATTGTCAGTCAATGCAAGGATGCGCGCACTTGTCCTTACGAGGTTTCTCTCATGCTTGCAGAAGAATCCGATGTTATAGTTGCAGATTATTACTATATTTTTCATCCGAGAATAAGGGATGCTTTTCTATCGAAGATTAAGAAGAGCATTGAGCAGTTGATTGTCATAGTGGACGAGGCCCATAACCTTCCTGCAAGAATGCGGGATGTTATGACATACAGGCTTTCTAACAGGGTGATAAGGCTTGCAATTCAAGAAGCTAAAAAGTACGTTCTGGACGATATCATTCCATCTCTTGCGGAGTTGCAGGATGTGTTGAATGTTTTGAGCAATGGCAAGAATGAGCGCCTGGTTGGAAAGGACGAGTTTATCAAAGGAGTAAACAGGTCAAGACCTTACGATCAGTTGATATCTGAACTCAGGCTTGCCTCAGAGGTTGTAAAGGAGAATCAGCAGGCATCTCACCTATCTTCAATTGCGAATTTTTTGGAAGAGTGGAAGAGCGCGGAAAAGGGTTTTGCAAGGATACTGTCTCAAGACGATCTTCTAACAACTCTTAGTTTGCGCTGTCTCGATCCCGCGCTTTTGACAAGGGAGGTTTTTGATAACTGCAAGAGCGCGATAGTTATGTCTGGAACTCTTTCCCCAACAGGAATGTACGCTGATGTCTTGGGGCTTGAAAATGCTGATGTGAGATCTTACCCCAGCCCTTTTCCTCAGGAGAATCGTCTTGTTCTCCTCGTTCCTAGAACTACGACAAAGTATAAATCGCGAAGTGAAAATCAATTCAAGGCCATAGCCTGCGAGATTGCAAAAATTGCCAACTCAATTCCCGGTAGAATAATGGTTTTCTTTCCAAGTTATTTTTTGAGGGATAAAATTGAGCTTTTTCTCTCAGAGCTTTACGATGGCGAGTTGTTTTATGAGAAGCCAAGGTCAAACAAGGTTGCTCGTCAATCTCTGCTTGAGAAGTTTCGCTCATCCAAAAAGGGCGCTTTGCTCGCAGCAGCGACAGGGTCTTTTGGAGAAGGGGTCGATCTGCCCGGTGTTCTGAAAGGGGTTATTGTTGTTGGACTTCCGCTTGACAGGCCGGATCTTGAGACTGCAGAGCTCATTTCTTATTATGATAAGAAGTTCGGCAAGGGTTGGGATTATGGTTATACTTTGCCTGCAATGTCCCGTTGCATTCAAAACGCTGGCAGGTGCATCAGAACAGAGACTGACAGGGGAGTGATTGCGTTCATTGATGAGCGCTATGTTTGGCCTCGCTACAAGGATTGCTTTCCTCAAGAGTGGGGTGCAAAGGTTAGCTTGGCGCCTCAAGAGGATGTTGCTCGATTCTTTGGAAGGCTGTTTTGATTTATCGCTGTCAATTTGCACTTTTTGGCTCAACAAAGTTTAAATACTCATTATCTAGCCAAAGCAGTATGTCTGAAAACGAAGAGATATACCCTACTGACGAGCCTGATGAGGAAGTAGTCATAGACGGCCACGCGTTTGAAGAGGATTTTGAGCACGAAGCAAGCCACGATGAGCAACGCATAAAGGTTTCCATCGGAGAGGAAGAGGAGGATGTTTACACTGTCGAAGGTCGAGAGGAGATGCTCGATGATGATGAGATAAAGCCCTGGGAGGAAGGTTTTGTTGAGGGTGCAGAGCACGGCGGAGAGCAGGCAACGTGCGCGCATTGCGGAAAGGTTCTCGGAGGCATAGAATCAGGCGTTGTCGAAAGAGAGTATAGGGGAGAGATTCTGTTCTTCTGTTCTGAGAAGTGCGCTCAAGCAGGCCCTCAGCAGCATCCCAGATAGTTATTTCAATGGAGTTTTCTGTTAGTTCTCTTCTCCAGGGCCCACGCTCACGAATTGTTTTGGAATTTTGCTTTTTACATCCTTGACTGCTTTTGTTATGTTAAGCATGTCAACTGAGAGGAGCAATCTTTTATCTGTTAGAAGACCGTGTCTTTTTATTGTGAAAGTATCCTCGTCTATTTCTGTCACTCTGAACTTTTGAGGTACGCTGAATCCAGTGTTGATTTTGATTGTCTTATCGAATATTTTGTTCAGTTCTGGTTCGTGTTCAAGCACTATTCTGCTTCTCAAAGGATGAACCCTTGCTGTTCCAAAGGGAGTCTCTATTGTCATGTTTGGTTTCGGGTTTTGGAACAGGGCAGCATCATTTTCAGAGACTCTCAAAACAACGCTTGGCCATTGATGGTTTTCAAGCGTGTATTTTTCTCCTTCTTTTATTATGATCTTTGCAAGAACAGATTCATTTGTCTTGTTTACAACACGGTATTTGAACAGCAATAGTGGGGAGCTGACTACATCGCCGATAACGGGTGGCTTGCTGAATAGCTCAGTGTACTTTTTGACCGGAAACTTTTGATGCAATGGTAGTATTACAAGTCTTGGAAGAGTTTGTGTTCTGTTTAGTTTTATTTTGATCTCTTTTTCTGTAGGCTCTATTCTTGCCTCTCTGTGACTTCCCACTTCCATTCCTTTTATCACTTGGTCAAATCCTGTGACTTTTCCGCTCTGTCCAAGAATGAATTTGTACGGTCCCCCAACGTATGTTTTGAGGCCTTCTTTCCTCGCAAGCTCTGCGTTGTTTGTATCTGCAAGTGTTCCGTTCTCAAGTCTGAGCTCATAATTTATTTCTACAAGGTCGCCAAATTGCGCTCCTCTCTCAGCCTGCTCTAACGTTTGTTGAACAGTTTTGTTGGTCGAATCAACGCCACTCTGTCCATTGCTTGGCTGGCTTTTACCCTGAAGACCGTTGCACGCTGAAATCAATATAGAAATTGATAGTATTGTCAAAATTATCAGTATCTGTCTTCTTCTCATCCTAGCGCGCGTCGAACCTCTATAACGTCAACGCTCTCAACATCTGGAACTTCTTTTATGTTATTTTCAAGTTCTTCTGTTGACCCTATGGACTCGTCCATTGCAAAAGTTATTTTGAGCGCTTTTAGTCCAAATCCTATAGGCTCTTCCTCTTTTAGCATCTGGCTCTGTTTGTGGTTCTCATCCACAAACTCGCGTATTTTTTCGCTGACGCCTTCAAAGACTGAATTGAGATCTACATCAGGCCCTGTCGGCATCACTTTTAGTGTTACATATACTACTGCCATTTAATTGGGACCTTCAAAGCCGCACTCTGGGCAGCGGTAGCGCGCAGCTATTTTGCGGCAGTCGTTGCATCTCACAATTTCTGTCTTTAGGCATTTTGGGCACGAAAAGCGTGCAGCGCCTGTCTGCCCAAGCAATTGCTTTTTGCATGTTATGCATTGAACCATTGTCCGTGTGCTAATGCGCGCATTTAAAAAAGTTGTGATTGTCTTGTTCAGAAATCAAAGCCGCCGCCCTGTTGCATTATTTCTTTGCATTATTATCTTCCTGCAGCGCAGTTTCCAAACATTAATATGATTGATAATTGCAATTTCGCTTTAAAACGCTACTTTAAAACACTATTATTAAGAAGTAACAAAAGGTTATAAATCGCGCTGAGCTCTTCAAACAGCATGGGGTTAAACTTTTGGGGGAGTAGCAAAGCAGATGTTAATCGTATAAGGTCAGAAGCTCTTAAACTTAAAAAAGAAGCAAAAGAGAGCAGCAAGGCTGTCAAGAAAAAGGAACGCGAGCTTGCAATTCTTGAGAAGAAGGAGAAGGAAGTTCTCTCAACAATAACCAAGCTTGACAAGGTTCTGGTTGAAAAGCAGAAGTTGGTATCTGCACTTTCAAAACGCGTAAAGCAGATGGAATCTGAAGCGCAGAATGTTGAGAGAGATGCTGTTCGGATGGCCTCGCAAGCTCAGCGCAAGATGCAAGCAATAAAAGATGAGCAGGCGCGTCTTGAAAGATTAAAAAAGCAGGCAGATCGTCGAATAAGGCTGGCAGACAAGGCAGAGGAAGGTTTGAAGGGCGTAGAGAGGATTGTCAAAAACAAAGAGAGGGCTATCGCAAGAGCAGAGCTCAAGCGCAAGGAGCTTGAAGATGTGCAGAATGCGCTCAAGGCAAACATTCTATCGCTTGAGAATGAAATCAAAAAGCGCAAGGCGTTGATAAGCAAGATAGAGAAAAGTGTAAGCGCCTTGGAGAAAAAGGCCGCGAAAGTTCAAAAGGACACCAAGAACAGGATAGAGGCTGCAAAATATGCTGAACTGTTGGCTCAAAAAAGATTGAGTGATGCTGAGAAGAAAGAGAAGGATGTAGGGCATTTAAGAAAAGAGTTGAGGTTGAGAGAAAAACAGGTTGCAAAGGCAGAAAAGCGCCTCGAAAAGCTCAAGAAACTGGAATTGACCATAGGAACATCAATAACAGAGCTTCAGAAAGTTCTGGAAAATAAGAAAAAAGAGGTTTCTAAAACCCAAGCTCTTCTGAAAAAACTGGTCAAAGAGATGTCTGTACTTCTAAAAAAACGTGAAGAGTTGCCCAAGCTTGAGAGTGCTCTTGAACAATTGCGCAAGAGGGAGCTTGAGCTTCAAGAATCAATTTCATCAAAAGAGGCTGAACTTTCAAAAAAGGACAAGCGGGCAGAATCCCAAAAGGAGTTGATTGAGAGTTTGCGCAAGAAAGTATCAGATCTTAAAGCAGAAAAGAAAGAGCTCTCATCGCAAGTCAAGCTGAAGAGAAAAGAGCTCAAGACAACTCAAGGTACAATTGCTAAATTGAAAAAAGCAATGGCCGAGTTGTTGCGCGTAAGAGAGGATATCAAACAGCGGGGCGAAGAGCTTAGGAGAAAAGAACAGGATCTTGCAACCCGTGAGAGCGCAATTGAAAACGAGAAGAGACATCTTGAGCGCTTGCGACAGGAACTCTCAAACATAGAAGATAAAAAAAGAGAAGCTCTCTCTGCAATAGTTGAGAAAAAACGCGTTCTTGAGGAGTTAAAGGATAAAGTTCAGCAGAACAAAGAGGTTCTTGCTCAGTTAAAAGAGCAGGAGAAAAAATTGCGCAATGCTCAAAAGGAGCTCAGGGCTCTTCAAAAAGAGCAAGACGCTGCATTAAAACGCTTGAAATCAGAGCAAGAGCGCATTGAAGTGGCTCGCAACGCTCTTGAACAAGAGCGCTCCGACTTTAAGCTTGAAAGAGAAAAGTTAGCCCACATTGAAGAGCAGAAAGAACAATTGCAAGAAGCAATAAGTGAAAATAAGGCAGTCTTAGAAGAGAAAAAGAAGGTTCTTGAAAGTGTTCAAAGAGCTCTTGAGAAAAACAAGGAAACTCTCAAAGAGCTTAAGAGTCACGAGAAGAATGTTCAACACGCAGCTAAAAGATTGTTGCACCTCCAAAAAGAGCATGATAGGCGCAAGAGGGCGCTTGATGCTCGTGAATCAGACCTTGATCGCAAGGAAAGTGCATTCAATGAGCAAAAGAAAGAATTGGAACAGGCTCTTAGAATCCTCAGTGTCAAGAAGGATAATCTTGCCCAAGCAGTAAAGGAGTATAAAGCGCAGCTTGCAGCTTTAAGGGAAGATTGGCTGCAGAAAGTTAAGTTATTGCAGCGGGAAAGGGAATATGTCTCGCAGGAAAAACAAGGATTGCAGGAGCTGATAGAAAAGGATCTCTCGGCTCTGCGAAGCAAGGAGGATGAGATTGTTGCAACGGTAAGGCAGCTTGAAGAAGACAAGAGAGCTTTGAGCAAGGAAGAAGACTCTATTCTGAAAAGGATAGGAAAGCTCGAAGAAGAGAAAGCGGCCCTTGAACAAATGCGAAGAGATTTGGAGAAAAGGGAAGAAAAGGTTTCATCTGATGAGGACGCTCTGAAAAAAGCTCTTGAAAAGTTGGATAAGGAGCGCTCAAAATTAGAGAAGGAAAAAGATAAGGTTTATCGTGCTCGTGAGTTGAAAAAAGCCCTGCCAAGGCTTGAGAGAGAATATGAAGATTTGCAGGCCGAGCTCAAGAGGCTGAGAACGCTTGTTATGGAAGAGTCTCGGAAGTTGACTCTTGTAAAGGAAGCAGAGCCCAAAGAGCAATCCCTAAGGGAATTGGAAAAAGCCATTCACAGGGAAGCTGAAAGCTTGCTTGAGCAAGAGCGAGAGGTGGAAAAGCTCGAAAAGAGGCGCGAGAGGGCATTTTTGGACTACCTGCGCGAGGAAGCTGAAAGATCCCGTAATAGTTATGCAATGAGCGATATTGAAGATCCCAAGATTCACGCAATAATCGATGAGGCTAGATCAAAATTGGAAGAGGGCAGTGTTGATGATGCAGTAAGGCTTGTTGCAGAGGCCGAATACCTTGTTGAGCAGCTGAAGGATCCCAACCAGAGAAGGATGTTATCTTATGACTTGAGGGATGTTAAGGCAAGCATTAAGCTTGCTATGCTCAGTTGAGTTGTGAAGATATTATTGTATTCTCTTCCTTGAATATTTTACCGAAAAATTGTTCTGCAACTCTTATGTTCGTTCTTGTATGAGGTGTTATTGAACTTGTTCGTATAGTGCTTGGTCTGACTATGCTCATCAACGGTATTATCGCATCTGCAAGGTGCTTGTCAACAGGCGCGCCTGAATTTATCTCTTCCAGTAATTTGATTGCAGCCTCTCCTCCAACAGCCTCTGCAGGCTTTCCCGCCTCTCCAAGCGCGTCTGCTCCAATCCGTATTGGCTGTTCAGGGTTTACCTCTCCGTTTTTGGAAAATATCGCCCAGAGTGTTAGTCCCGACCCGCTCGATAGTGTTTTAGAATAGTGCGAATCTATTAGTATTGGAACTGATAGGCTTGAAAGTGTACTTTTTGCCGCGCTCGCTTGCCTTTCCGCAACTCTTGCACTCTCAAGATCTGCGCTTGCGTGCGATACTCCTTTTATTGAGATGAGCTTTCCTTGTTCTGTCAGGTTGAATGCTCTTTCCTGAAGGGCGCCTATGAGGCATTTTGTTGTTTTGAAATCTTTCAATTTATAGCGGGGTTTGAATGATATCTGAATCTCTCCGCCTCCTTTTGGATAGTATCCTCTTCTAAAAAGTCTCATCTCAATACCTCCTATTCTGCAATATTGAGGTATGACAATTTCTTTGAGATAGTCTGCCGGCATGCTCCAGGCAACATCTGTGCCCCCTCTTATTGTGAGCGTGTGTTTCTTGTTTGCAAGGGTGCAGGGCAATAAAAGTGCCTGCAAAAGAAGTGTTATGCTGCCTGCAGTTCCTATGTCTATTAGAGCGTTTTTTGCTTTTATCGGTGCGGGTACGAACAATAGTTCCTCGCTTCCGATATCATCTCCCATAACTTTGCATTCTGATAGCAGTTTTAGGGCGTTTATTGCGGTTATGTGCTGTTGTTTGAGTCCGCTCTTTGGCCTTTTTTTTCTTATGTTTATTATCTTGAACGGCTTTTGGGTTATCATGGAAAGCGCAAGAGCAGATCTTACTATTTGTCCTCCGCCTTCTCCTTGACTGCCATCAATTTCTAGCATTTGTTGATATTAATAAGTTCATTATAAAAAAGTTGACAGAAATCTTTGAAAAAAAATAAAAAATAGTTTAAAAGATTAGCCGAGGTCGAGTGTTTCGATCTCTGCAAGGTCTGATTCAAGCGAATCTAACTCGCTTACATCAAGGTCTTGTGAGATCGTATCGACTTCTTGCACTGATTGCTCTATATCGCTCGCTGTCGCATCAACTGTTGTCTGTTGAGCTTCAGCAGGCTGTGTTTGTTCTTGCACAACCGTGGCCGGTGATTTCTGTTCCGTTACAGGTTGTGGTGCCTGCTTTGGAGCGCACGCTACGAGCAATAGCAGTGCAAGGCTCACTACGATAATCGCTGCTTTCATGGTATTCTGTATTGTCCAGTAGCTTTTAAGTCTTACTGAACATCATCCTCTGAATCAGCGTTATCGTCATCGCCCGCTTCAGAGTCTGCGCCCTGATCATCGTCAGACTCATCATCGCTCGACTGATCATCATCCAACTGATCATCGTTGGACTCGTCATCGCTCGACTGATCATCATCCAACTGATCATCGTCAGACTTGTCTTGCGAATCTTCAGGCTCTGCCTTCGAGCTGTCAGCATCGTCAGCTTTTTCCGAATCTGCCTCAAGCGCTTCTTCTCCGCCTCTCTTGCTCTTCAGTTCCTTCAGCATATCGCGAAGCATCTTGTGCGCTTCTTTCAAGAGTTTGTGGCTCTCTCTCAAGGCAGAGGTGGCCTCTTTCATATGCTCTGCGCGCTCCTCGCCGCTCGAGCTTTGCGCTTGCTTGAAGTGTTCTATTGCACTCTCATATGCTGAGTTTGCTTCATCAAGCTTTGCGCTGAAAGCCTCAAAGTTGATTTCTGAAGTGTCGACTCCTTTGCGCTCTAGTTTTTCAAGAGCTTTTGAGAGCCTCTCTTCGAGTTTCTCGCTTTTCTTGAGAACGTTGCCAAGCTTTCTTGCGACGGTCTTGTAGGCTCCTTCTCGTATGGTTTTTGCAGCATCCTTGACTCCATCTCGGATCTTCTTTGCTATTCTCTTAACGTCTTCTCTTGTGCTATCTTCATCAAGGCCTGCAACTTCTTCTTTTGCTTTCTTGATGGCCTCTATTCGAGCGTCTATTGCTTCAAGAGCTTTGGCTTTTTCAGGCGCATCGCTCTTTTCAATACGCTTGCGGGCTTTTTCAAGTGCTTCAAGTGCGCGCTCTGCTGCCTTGCCAAGTGTTGACTTCACATCAGCTTTTGCTTTTTTGCGCTTTTCCTTGCACTCATCTGTCTGTTTGCCCTTGCATTCTCTCAGCTCATCGTGCAGTTTGCGAAGCCTCTCTCTTTGAGCTTTGACTTCGCTTCTGATCTTTGTTACTGCTTTGTTTTCCAGGGCAACTGCTTTTTTGAGCTTTCTCTCGCGCTCTCTAAGCTTGCTCTCTTCTTTTCTTATTCTCTCATCAATTATCTGTTTCTTCTTTATTCTTGCTCTCTCGCGAAGACTCACTGCATTGTCAGATGTTGCATCTTTTGCACTTGCCTCATCAACAGATGCATCTTGAGCATCTGCGCTCAAGTCATCTTCATGTGCAAAAGCTGGTACTGCTGCAATGCTTATGAGCAGTATCGCGAGCAATGCGATTGCTTTCTTCTTCATTGTCAAACCTCCAGCGCGTTTTGCGCTATCCGTATTTTTGTGGCAAGGTGTTTAAAAACATACTTTTAAAGACCTATCGGGACAAGGACGAAAAAGCAGTTTAAAACTTTAGAATTCTTTATTTCTTCCCCTTTTAGTTAAATAAAGGATTTTAATGGCCCTTTTGCTTTTTTAAGCCATTTTTGAGCAAAGACGCAAAGGTTTATATAGCAGACTTTTTGAGTCTTAGGCATGAGGTTTTTGAAAGCGGTTCTCTTATGCTTGCTGTTCTCAAATATTGCAACAGCTGCTACAATTCAGGGCTCAGTGTACGATTTCAGCCTTGATCTAATAAGCGGGGTTATCGTCGAGGTAAATACCACTCCTAATCAGAAGATGGTTGCAAAAGATGCGTTCTATTCGTTTGATGTCCCGAAAGGATCCTACAGGATATCTGCTTCAACTCGTGACGACTCTTTCAGGATAGAGGAGGATATAGAGGTATCTTCGGACGGCAAGTATAATCTGGATCTGATACTTCTTCCAACTCTTGATGCAGAGCAGGACATTTTGGAGATAGAGAATCAAGAGGCGGTTGTTGATGATGTTCCTCTTATAGAGGATGCTCTTTATGAGCAGCCAAGGTCTGCGCTCGGATGGGTTTCTTGGATTATTTTGTTTATCATCTTGGGTTTTCTGATATACAAGCTATCTTCTAAAAAGCAAGAGAAAGAGGAGAGAAAAACTGGGCGAGTTCACAAGGTGGCAGTTTCTGAAGATTTGCAAAAAGTGCTCTCGATAATCGATGAAGAAGGCGGCAGGACAACGCAAAAGGAAATTAGAAAGCGTCTTCCAGTCTCAGAGGCCAAAGTTTCTCTTATGCTTGATGAGCTGGAGCACAAGGGGCTCATAAAAAGAATTAGAAAAGGGCGCGCCAATATTATTGTAAAGCAATGATTTTAGGTCTTGATCCAGGAACCACTCTCGGCTGGGCCTTGGTTGATTTTTCAGGCAATATCATCTCAAAAGGCTCTGAGAGGGGTGCGGATCTCTCAAGCATTCTTTTTCGCATCTTGCAGCACGGCAGGGTATTTTTTGTTGCAACTGACAAGGCAAAAGTGCCGGGTCTTGTTGAGTCTGCTGCAAGAATGCTTGGAGTGCAGGCAGTGTCTCCTAAGGAAGACTTGCTTGTCCGTGAGAAAAGGGGCATTGTTGAAGGAATAAAATGTGCAAACTCTCACGAGATGGACGCTCTTGCAGCGGCCCTTTTTGCTCTTAACAAGAAGAAGGGAATAATATTGCGAGTGAAATCTGCAGCAGGCAATAATGGTGTTGATTTTGAGAAGCTTCTAAGCATAGTTTTGAAGAGCGGAATTAGCATTCACCACGCAATGGAGCTTCTGAGAGAAAAACCCAGGGAGCCCGAGGAAGGCAAAGTTCAAAACAAGGGTGTGGGAGTCCGTTCAGTCTTAAAGGCTCTGTTAAGAAGTGAGCGGTCATCTATTGAGAGGATTGCGTTTTTAGAGAAGGAGTTGAAGTCTAAAAAAGCACTCATCTCTGATTTACAGGAACGCTTGAGGGGTCTTGTCAGGCCAAAGAGCGCTCGTGAGAAAAATATGGAGCTTGCAAGAATGTTGCGCTTGAGTGAGAGCAGGCTTGCAAATGCGAAGAAAACTATTGCAAGTCTGAAGAAGAGAGCCTTTTGGCTTGAATCTCTTGCATTGAATGATGAATTGATTGCGCTTCAGAGGATTGAGAGGATAAGCAAGGAGTCAGTCTCTAAGTTAAAGCCTGCAAGTGTGATTTTTGTTGATGAGATTAAGGGTTTTAGCAGCAGTGCTGTAAACGAGCTTGAGAGGAAAGGAGTTAGTTTTATTGTTTGCAGGGCTCTTCCAAGCTCAAAGGCAAGAAACATTATAAGTATTCCTTGTGTGAGTTGCAAGAGAGCCAAGGTTAATGGAAATATTGCTGTGGTGGGCAAGGCTTGGCTCAAAAGGGCAAGAAGTTCGCGTTCTGTTCTTGAGAAAGTTATACGGGAATACAAGTCTAATCGAGGCGGAGGAGCGCTTCAAGGCTGATTGATTTTCTTTTTCCGCTCTCAAGGCTCTTGAGGTGTGCTTTGTCGGTTATTCTCAATATCTTGTAGCGCTCTCCTTGGTATTCTATCTCATCTCCAGGGCCGTATTTTGTGGATCTGAAAAGAACTGTTACTCTGTATAGGAGTTTTCCGCTCATCCTCTCGGTTGTATGAAGCCGTCTGCTTACCTTTACAATTCCTGGAAATCTTTCTCTTAGTTTCTTTCCAAGTGCAATCAGGTATTTGTTATCAGAAAGGTACAGGTCAAGCCCTCCTTTGACTTTTTTTATCTTGGCAATTTTGACTCTTCCTTTTGTTCTCTCAATTCCCTTGAGAAC
>RFLK01000039.1 GCA_003694525.1 Candidatus Woesearchaeota archaeon | reverse complement strand
GAGTTTGCGGATTAAAGCGCAGGTGAGTGAATGAGAAAAAGGATTATGATAACGATTGTTATCGCCCTTACGGCTCTTGTGCTGAAGACAATGGAAAGCGATTTTCTCGACTATTACCTTGGAGCTGCAATGCCAATTGCAAGGCACGCAGCATTCATAATTCTTGGATTGTACGTGCTGAGTGAAATAAGAGAGCTCAGGAGCTCGCAAAGCAACTTGATCTGAATCTGTCAAAAGACAAATAAAGCCCTGGCAGGACTGACTGGCAAATGAGAAAAAGAGAAAAGCTCACAACCCTTGACAACATACTGTGCTCTTTTGTGCCATTGTACTCTTTCAAAGCGTGCAAGGAAAACAAGCTGACTCTTGCAGAAGCATCGGAAATTGAAGCGTACAAGATAACCTTCTACTCACTTGGAGCGTTGATAGCATACCGCATCCATACAGTATCTCAAGTCCAATGAGAATAAGCTTTATTTTTTAGGGCACAGTTCCTCTTCAATTATGCTGACAAGCCCTGAGGCCTCAGGTAGGACAATCTTCTTGGTCAGAACCTCCGACTCGGTGTTGAAAGTCACATAAGAAAAATAATAGTCTTCAAGATCAAAGACTATGGGATCCTGCTCTGCACGAACAAAATCATACCTTGTGGGATCGTTAGTATCGCAAAAGACTCCAGGAACCATAACTCTCTCGCTTATCCTCTTCCTTGCAAGATCCCGAGAGCATACAGTCTCGCAAAGCAAGAGAGCTATTCCCTCTTTGCGAGCAAACTCGTACACTCTCCTGCGGCCACCAGTCTTATCGTTCCAACTCCTATGATGGATAGCATCGATTATAACTCCCTTGCCGCTATTGAGAGCATCAATAGTCTTGTGAAACATATGGGCCTGAACCTTGCAACAGTCCTTGCGATCATAAACCCTTATTCCAAGCTCAACTCTGGAACTCGTGCCGCTTACAATGACATAATCCTGACCATTCTGCCTGCAAGCGCGCTGTATTCTCCTGGCAGTTGTCGACTTGCCAGTGCCTATAAGGCCGCTCATCATAACAATAGGAAAAGCCATAAAAAAGGCAGAAGCCACCTCATATAAATATCTTAGTATAAGTTGAATTTAAACTAAAATGACAACGCTTGCAATAGAACTTTTGGGCTGGATTGGTGCTGTTATGATCCTTACAGCATACGCGCTGATAACTTACGGGACTCTTTCCCGCAAATCGAAAAAATACCACGCCTTAAACCTTCTCGGCGCATCAATGCTCGGAACAAATGCACTATACAACAAGGCATTGCCTCTTGCTGCATTGAACGCAGTATGGCTCTGCATTGCACTCTACGGGCTGGTGAGAGCTGTAAGAGGGCGCAGCAAATAAGCTTTTAAATGAAAGGCATAGGACAATACTGTGGCGCGAACATTCAAAGCACTTTGCAAACGGTGCAAGAAAAATTACACCCTTGTAACTTGGAGAGACAAATTCCCTGTGTGCTACAACTGCCAGAAGAGCGCTCTTTCTAGAGGAATAAAAGATCCTGAGATGAAAAAAATGTTCGACATACCTGAAGAGCTCTACGAGAAGAGCAGTTTTTTGAGGGACATAAAGCTGAAATACCTCGAATATGGCGAGCTTAGCGAAAAACAGATAGAAGCATTCAAGAAAGTCGTTGACAAACTTAAAGAGGAGAGAGGAAAAGGCCCTGAGCCTATTCCCCCTCCAGATTCCTGATCTTGTCCCTCAGTTCAGCTGCGCGCTCGTAATCCTGCTTGTAGATAGCATCTATCTTGTCAATATATGCTATTACCAATCCCTTGTTAAGAGGGCTCCCCACTTGTATATTATCGCACAATGCAACCACGTCCCCTGAGAACGGCGCTCCCTGAATGAACTCTTTCAAACTATTCTTTATCCAGTCAAGACCTTCCTTGTCTCCATCCTGGTACGCGCACAGCATAGGCCAGAAGTAATTGCTTGCAAGATAGTCAGACAAATCTCCCTTTACTTCATCATATCTTGAAGCAGTATCTCCAAACAAATCCTCATCTGAAACTTCGCCATCTGAATATAAGCTCTCAATGCTCTTCAAATTATCCTCCAAGCTATCCTGTGCCAATGAGCTCAAGGCCCTGTGAAAATAAGAGAAAACAGCCAGCGCGCTATTTACCGATTCTATTGCCTCGCTGGGCGTTCTAACATCATCACACTGTATGATATCCTCAAGCCCGCTGAGTATGGCATCCTCACAATCTTCTGAAACGAACATCCCAGTAGCGCTTACAACCCCTTCCTTTGGCACATAAGCCTCAAATTGTTTTTTAATAATATCAACGTGCCATTTAGGCGCTTCTATGCGCTCGTAAAAACCAACAGGATCAGGACCAGAGTACAAAACAAAAATACCATCCTCCTTGCGCAACGGATAGCCCTTTAGAATATAATCAGCAACTGGCTTTTCAGAAAAACGCGCATAGGCTGCAACACGAAACTCCGACCCATCCCATTTAAGATTTATTCTCATTTTATTGATTGAAACAGGCAGATAAATAAAAAGGACATATATAATGCACTTATTGAAAGGATTATATGCAATATTTTAAGCCTTTCGCAAGAGAATTCAATAACTTTTTAATTACCGCCTGCTTTAAAAGTAAAATGGCAAAAAAAGAGGATGGCTCGAGAAGACTTGCAAGAGCTCGCAAGGCATTTGAAAAAAAAGATGTTGCGATTGCAAAAGAAGCGCACAAATCAAGCTCAATAAAAGAGCAATTTGAAGCAGGCTATCACATTGGAGCAAAAGGAAAATATCTTCGCGAGTTCGTCTACGGTTCAATAGACGGAACAGTCACAACATTCGCAGTAGTATCAGGAGCTACAGGAGCAACACTCTCGCCAGGCGTTGTGATAATACTGGGCTTTGCAAACCTTATCGCAGACGGCTTTTCGATGGCCTGCAGCAACTTCCTATCAGAGAGGGCACAGACCGACCTTCAGAAGCGAGAGCGAGAAAGAGAAACCTGGGAAATAGAGAAAGTCCCTGAAGGAGAGCGCGAGGAAGTAAGACAAATCTACAAAAAAATGGGGCTTAAAGGCAAAAAACTCGAAAATATAGTTAAGATAATCACATCAAACAAAAAAGTGTGGGTAAACACAATGATGACTTACGAGCTGGGATTTAACCCAAACGGAAAAAACCCTTACAAGACAGCAGGAGTGACATTTGCAGGCTTTGTTGCCATAGGACTAATACCTCTTCTCAGCTACGTTCTTGCATACTTTAGCACATTCTTCAGAGCTCACGCATTCTTATTGTCAATAATATTCACTGCAATAGCGCTTGCAACTGTCGGCTCGATAAAAAGATACGTCACAAAAAAGAGCCTTTCAAAGTCCGTATTGGAAACGCTCTTTGTCGGAGGAGGCGCGGCAATTCTTGCATATTATACGGGGTACTTCCTCCGGTTGATTATTGGAGCTTGAAAGGATAAAAAAATCAAAGATAGCGCTTAATTGCACCGTACAACTCATCCTCGCTCCTAACACAGTGCAAACCAAGCATTCTTGCCCTTGAAGAGTATTCCTTTTCAAGAACAATGACGCTCTGGCCTTTGAGACTTGCAAAATGAGCCCAAGTCATAGCATCCTCTGATTTTGTGCTTAATGCAACTATTAAATCGTACTCTCTTGCACGGACAGCATCTCCTGCCTCCTTCTTGTCAAGAGTTGAATCTATTATGACATCTGGAAGCTTTGATTGCAAATCTTCTGCAAGGGACTTCGGGCCGAGAACAAGCAACCTCTCAAGATCATCAGAGCATTTATTGCAAGGGCGCTCTGCAGAAGCATAATCAAAAACCACCTTCCCTTCCCTGTTATAACCCAAAGTTCTGACGCTGTCAGGCATATCGTCAAGATTGGCTGCAGGCTTTACGCCCATCCTCCTCAACTCAGATAAAGTGTATAGCTTTGTTTCCATTCAAATCACCTGTTTGTTATAGAACCTCCTCAGATCACAAAAAAAGACAGCTTGCCTGTGCACTTGAAAAATGCAGTCTTTTTTATATGAGTCATATGTTTTGAGTGCGTAGTTGAATTTTAATATATAATGGCTCAATTAAACTATTTTTTGGTCAAAAAGACAAATTTCTTCTTATGTTGACATTTTATTGCTGTCATATGTTTGCAACAATATTAAATAATACTGCAAACAGCAACAACGGGATGGAACAAATGGACAAATGGCGCAAGGCAGGAAAGATTGCCGCACAAGCGCTAGAATACGGAAAAGAGTTGATTAAGAACGGTGCAGTGATACGCGATGTGTGCGATAAAATAGACGCAAAAATAGTAGAACTTGGAGCACTCCCTGCCTGGCCATCACAAATAGGACTCGACTCCATTGCAGCGCACGCAACCCCTGACTATGACGATCAAAGCGTGTTTGAAAACAACATAGTATGCCTTGATGTAGGCGCACACATAGACGGATGCGTTGGAGACAACGCACTCACAGTAGACCTTTCAGGCGAGTGGGGCGACCTTCTCAAAGCAGCAAAAGACGCGCTTAAAGTCGGAATCGAGACTGCAGATAAAGGCGTTTCACTCGGAGAAATCGGAAAAAACATACAAGAGGCAATACAAAGCCATAACTTCTCCCCGATCCGAAACCTATCAGGACACGGAATATCAGAATGGACCATACACGATAGCCCAAGCATCCCAAACATCGCAACAGGAGACAACAGAACACTTGAAGGCGATCAAATAATCGCAATAGAGCCTTTTGCAACAAACGGAGCGGGAAGCGTGTATGAGATGGAACAGGCAAACATATTCGCACTGGAAAACCCAAAACCAGTAAGATCACCTTTTGCAAGAGAAGTCCTAAAATTCATAGAAGAGAACTACGGGCCCCTGCCATTTGCAACGCGCTGGCTCGTCAAGGAATTCGGAGCCGGAAAAACAAACCTTGCCTTAAGAGAACTCCAACAAAGAAACATAGTGCACGCCCACCCGCCCCTTGTAGAGCGCGCAAAAGGAAACGTGGCAGTGTTTGAAAAAACAATCTACATAGGCGACCAGAAAGAAATACTGACGCGTTAAACCCAAAACCCATTTATAAACAAAAAGGAACTTTTATAAAGGCAAAAGTTTCCGAAAAAAGCAGGGAAAAAAGGCAATTTATCGACGAGAAATTCTCATGAGTGAAGAAGAGAAAAAGAAGGAAAACTACGGAGCAGAAGCAATACAAGTACTCGAAGGTCTGGAGCCTGTCAGAAAACGCCCAGGAATGTACATAGGCTCAACAGACATAAGAGGGCTTCACCACCTCGTCTGGGAGATAGTCGATAACAGCGTAGATGAAGCGCTCGCAGGATATTGCAACAAAATAACGATAATAGTACACAAAGACAACTCAGTAACAGTAATAGACAACGGGAGAGGAATTCCAGTTGCAATACATCCAAAATACAACAAGAGCGCTCTTGAAATGGCTCTGACAATGCTGCACGCAGGAGGCAAGTTCGAGAAAGGAACATACCAAGTCTCTGGCGGACTGCACGGAGTCGGAGTTTCAGTAGTAAACGCCCTCTCAAAACACCTCAAAGCACAAGTTGCCCGAGGAGGAAAGCTTTACGTGCAAGAATACGAGAGAGGATCCCCGCTCTACCCTCTAAAAGAAGTCGGCCCCGCTACAGGATCCGGAACAACAATCACATTCACACCAGACCCAGAAATCTTCGAGACCACACAATTCCAAGCAGATATGCTGAAATCAAGAATAAGAGAGCTCGCATTCCTAAACAAAGGAGTAGAATTCGTATTCAAAGATGAGAGAGACGGCAGTGAGGAGACCTTCAAATACGACGGAGGAATAAAAGAATTCGTAGAACACCTGAACAGAAACAAGAACAACCTTCACCCAGCAATATATTTTGAAAAGAAAAAAGACCACATAATAGCAGAGGTTGCAATACAATTCAATGGCTCGTATAATGAAACCGTATTCACATTCTGCAACAACATAAACACGCACGAGGGAGGAACCCACCTTACAGGATTCAAATCAGCACTTACAAGAGCATTGAGAATGTATGGTGAAAAGCACAAACTAACAGACCAGAAAACTCACCTTACAAGCGACGACTTCAAAGAAGGACTCACAGCAGTAATATCAGTCAAAGTTCCAGAGCCCCAATTTGAAGGACAGACAAAAACAAAACTCGGAAACAGCGAAGTCAAAGGAATTGTAGACTCCATAGTCTATGAAGGGCTGTCAACATTCCTTGAAGAACACCCTGCAGCTGCCAAGACGATAATAAAAAAATCTCTTGAGGCTGCAAGAGCGCGAGAGGCAGCAAGAAAAGCAAGAGAGCTTGTCAGAAGAAAAGGCGCTCTTGAGAGCGGATCACTCCCAGGAAAGCTCGCAGATTGCAGCTCTAAAGACCCCTTGCGAACAGAGATATACCTTGTAGAAGGAGACTCTGCAGGAGGAAGCGCAAAACAAGGACGCAACAGAGAATTCCAAGCAATACTCCCGCTTCGAGGAAAGATAATAAACGTAGAAAAAGCAAGGCTCATAAAAGCCCTGAAAAATGAAGAAATATCCACAATAATAACCGCACTCGGATGCGGAATAGGAGAAGAGTTCGACATAAACAAACTCAGATACGACAAGATAATAATAATGTGCGATGCTGACGTTGACGGCAACCACATAGCCTGCCTTCTGCTAACACTGTTCTACAGGCTAATGCCTCAGCTAATCGAAAAAGGCAAGATATACATCGCAATGCCTCCCTTGTACAAGATAAGCAGGGGCAAAAAAGTGAAATACGCATACAACGATGCGCAAAAAGAAGAGATAGTGAAAGAAATGGGAGAAGGAGCCTCAATAAGCAGATACAAAGGGCTTGGAGAGATGAACCCCGACCAGCTATGGGAAACCACAATGGACCCTGCAACAAGAACACTAAAACAAATACAAATAGAAGACGCAGTCCAAGCAGACGAGATATTCAGCGTTCTTATGGGTGGGCAAGTTGAGCCCAGACGAGAATTCATTCTAAAGCACGCAAAAGAAGTCAAAGAACTTGACGTATAAACTGCGCAACCCTTTTATATACTAATTTCTTCTTAAAGACAAAAAAGGTGAAAAAATGGCAAGGCACAATCATCCACACCCGTCAAAACTTGACAAGATATTCAACTGGCTTGAAAAATTGAACCACGCAAGCAAAACACACGCAATAGTCTGCGAGCACAAAAAAGCAAGGGACATACTCAAAGAATCAAAGATGAAAAACGTGTACTACCCACTCGAACCACTTGAAGACTTTGTAGACCTTCTTGCAGGACTTGAAAAACCAATAATCCTCTTATACGACCCCAACGCAAAAAGCAACAGAAAATGCGAAAAACTAAAGGCACTCTTGCAACAAAGAAAAGTTAGAGTAAACACTCGATTCAGAAAACTGCTATACACAACACAAATGGACACAGCCGGCCTTCTAAAACACATACGACGACTTGCAGGAAGTCCAAGAATATTCCAATACGCTCAAAGAGTTCTAAAACACAAGCACATAGAACCAATGCTTAAACCCAAAAAAAGACCTGCCAAATCATCAAAAGACAAGGTTACAAAGGCTAAAGAGATAGTAGATAATATGCTAGCAACAGGAGCAAATACGATCTTTATAGCCTCTCCAGAGGTTGATCAGACCATAGAAGATCTATTAGTTGCTAGAGGTGTATTTGCTGCAAGGATATCGCATGAAGAGATAGAACATATCTCAAGATATACAGGAGCAAAG
>RFLK01000038.1 GCA_003694525.1 Candidatus Woesearchaeota archaeon | reverse complement strand
GACTCTGCAATAGACAAAGCATTCAATTTCGACAGGAAAAAAGTAATCGAAGCGCTTGAAATAAAACCAAAAGACAAAATACTCGAAATAGGAGTCGGAACAGGGTTAAACCTTCCACACTACCCCCAAAACTGCACAGTATACGGAATAGACTTCTCAAAATCTATGCTTGAGAGAGCAAGAGAGAAAAAAGCAAAAGCAAAAATCAAACTGTTAAAAGCGGATGCAAGATCTTTGGAATTTCAAAACTCTTTCTTCGACAAAGCAATAATGACCTACACTCTCAGAGTATCACCACAACCAAAAAACTCCTTCTTGAAACAGCACGAGTGCTAAAACCAAAAGGCAAACTCGTAATACTTGACCAGTTCAAAGAAGGAAACCCGCTCATACTAACACTCATACAACCAATAAAACTGCTTCTCGGATGGGGAAAAGAATACGACATACAAGAGCTCACACAAAATACTCCATTCAAAATAAAAAAGAAAAAAAGGTTCGGAAAAATGGAAGGAACGCAGCTGTGCGTTATGGAGAAGAACACCACATAAAACACAAACCACGCGAAAAATCAACACGCAACGCAATTTTGAAAAATAAACGCCCAAGCCGGGATTTGAACCCGGGTCGCGAGCGCGACAGGCTCGAGTGCTAGGCCAGGCTACACTACTTGGGCTTTGGAGCTGAAAACCTTCAACCCATTTATAAATCTTGCGTCGCTTAATATAAACTTGTCAAGAATTAAGATTTGCCGCAAGCTGGCCGCAAGCAGCAGAATCCTCTACACCTTTTGCAGTTCTTATTATCGTCTTAAACCCTTTGCTTATCAAGACGCTTTTGAAAGCAAGAATGGAATCATCAGAGGGTTTTGAATAATTTATTGACCGGGAAGGATTAAAAGGTATGAGGTTGACCATTACAAATGGAAGGTCTGAGAGCAAGGCTGCGAGCTTTTTAGCGCACTCAACAGAATCATTAACATTTGAGAGCATAACGTACTCTATCATTATTGGACTGTGGCGTGTTGCAGGAAAATCCTTGCACGCAGAAACCAGCTCCGATATTGGAAAACGATCATTGACTTTCACTATTTTCGATCTCAACTCATCATCTGGAGCGTGAAGGGATAGCGCAAGCATGCACTTCTCATCCCGTCCAAGCATTCTTATCCTGTCTGGAATTCCGACAGTTGAGACGGTTATCTTGCGCCAAGAAAGCCCTTTTGAGCGCAAAATCCTTATCGCCCCAACAACGTTATCGTAATTATGCAAGGGCTCGCCCATTCCCATAAAAACAACATTAGTTATGGGGAAACGATCGCTCATAAAATCAAACTGCCCTACTATTTCGTCTGTTGAAAGGTTGCGGGAAAAACCCATCTTGCCAGTTGCGCAGAAAGAACAGCCCATAGCGCAGCCGACCTGCGAGGAGAGACAGGCAGATGTTGTTCTTTTGTGAAATATAAGCACGCTCTCAATTATTCTGCCATCTTTTAAGCGAAAAGCGTACTTGCGGGTGCCGTCTTTTGAAACAGTCTCGCATACAAACCTCATACTGTAACCTCCCAACAATTCATTTAAAAGCATTGCGAGCACAAAGGGTTTAAAAATAAATGCGTATTACTAAAACCAAAAAGAGGAAATGTTACAAAGAAAAAATCGAATACTGGTATTGCTGATAAGCATAGTATCGCTAATAATATTATACCCTTACCTTCAAGGAAGCATAATAAAAGTAGCCCTTTTCACCACCCTGCTATCCATAACGCTAATATCCAGCGCTTACGTTCTAAGCTATGATAGAAAGCCTTTTGCAATAGCTCTCATACTCGGAATCCCTGCGCTTTTGTTCACCTGGCTGGGCTTTTTCGCATACAATGCGATATTCGCATATGCGAGCAGCATATTCACAATAGCATTCTACACGTTTACACTGTGCATGATACTCTCATACGTGTTCAACTCAAAAAAGATAGCAACAGCGGAAATATACGGGGCGGTATGCGTGTACCTGCTTATGGGAATAACCTGGGGAATACTGTACAGCCTGACAGAACAATTGAACCCCGGATCATTCGTATCACGAACTGGCGCTCTTCTTAGCTGGAGCGACTTTGTATACTTCAGCTTTGCAACACTCACAACAGCAGGATACGGAGACATAATAGCAATAACTGCAAGAGCTCAGAGCCTCGCCATACTTGAAATGGTTGCAGGAGTCTTATACATTGCAGTTCTTGTTGCAAGACTTGTAAGCTTGTATGGAAAAAGAAAGTAGTCAGCCCATAACTTCCCTGACTGCGATAACATAATTTACAGCGCGAACCGCGTGCCTTTCTGCAATAGGCGTTATTGCCTCAAGAGCAGAATACGCCTTTTTGGAAAAAGAACGATTCCCTGACAAACGTGAAAGGCTCATCAGAACCGACGCTGCAAGAGCGTTTTCAGCAAGAGGCTTCTTTTTAACTGCAAGCCTTCCCAAATTGTTTGAAGGCAAAACATCAAAAAACCCTCCGTCTGTCTTATCCTCAAAACGAGAGAGAAGCGATGCTACTTTGAGAGCGCCATCAAGCCAGGCTTTTTTTCTTGAACGAGAATACATCGCAACAAGGCCTGCGAGAAGAAACACCGCATCGCGAAGAAGGCAAACTCTTCCACCTGTCGCGTGAACAACTCCGCCCCGCTTGACCGCGTTCTTCAACAAGAAATTCAAAATCCTCTCAGCATGAGACTCGTACTCTTCTTCCAAATCGCTCGCAATCAAAAAAGCAAGCGCTGCTATAGCATTTGAATCAGTGCATAGCGCATTATCCAAAGAAGGCCTTTTGGATATT
This sequence comes from Candidatus Woesearchaeota archaeon, assembly GCA_003694525.1. GTDB lineage: Archaea > Nanobdellota > Nanobdellia > Woesearchaeales > ARS49 > J152. The sequence continues at coordinate 20,919 of RFLK01000038.1, read as the reverse complement.
CTCCCCTCAAAAGGGAGCTTGCAATAATCCTCGTCTGCAACCTGACCTGCAACAAAGACCCCTTTCTTCTTATCATACAGTATAGTGAAGAGGAAAAAGACCACTTTGTTTGCAGCGTCCAAAAAGTGCGAGTCCTCAAAAATATTGTAAGCGTTGATAAGTATTGAGAGCATACGGGCGTTGTCCTCAAGTAATTTCTCAAAATGAGGCAAGGACCAATCCCTTTGAGACGCATAACGGAAAAAGCCCCCTCCAATAGAGTCAAAAATCTCTCCTGAACGCATAGCGTGCAAGGTGTCCTTTAACATCCTCTCACTCTCGCCGTCATTACCGTTTAAAACCCTCCAGACCAGAAACTCCAAAAGATCCACGTGAGGAAACTTTGGCTCCAAACCAAAACCCTTGTTCTGAGGATCGTAGAATGCACGAACAAGATCAAAAACCTCCTCCTCAAGATCAACAACGGCAGAGCGCGAAAACTTTTGAGCGGCCGGCCTGCAAGGCTTGTACTCATTGAACGCATCGAGCCCTTCCTTCAAAAAACCCAACATATGCTCTCTTGAAACGTAAAGAGAACCCCACACTGGCTCTCCGTTATGCGCGAGAATGAGCGTTGTAGGATACCCTCCGCTGTTATATCTATCATTCAAATCAGGCCGGAGAGTAGCATCAACCCTTATTGGAATGAAATTTGAAGCTATGAATTCAGTTATCTTGTCATCAGAATAAACCAACCTATCCATAGTATGACACCAATGGCACCAAGAAGCTGAGATGAAGAGCAATATCGGCTTTTTCTCTCTCTTTGCAATATCAAAAACGCTCTTTTTCCACTCAAACCATTTCATCTCAAAAACTTCCCGACCTTCTTTCTCGCCCTTTCCCTTGCCAACTGGTGCTTTTTTAAGAACTCTTTGACTTTTTCTATTGCAATCTTTTTCAACTCTGAAGTCAACAGGCGACCAGACTTGTACTCATCATATATCTTCTTGAGATTAGAATCGTCAGGTTCAAGCCCGTAACGTAAGAGCTGAAAGGCCACATCAACCTCGGGAATTCCGCCCTTCTTCCTGTGCTCTTCAAGCGTTGCACGCCCGCCTGAAAATGCAAACTTCTTTATCTTTTTCTCAGCAAGCTCAGGAGAGTCTGAAAGCGCAATATAAGAATTGGGATCTGACGAGCTCATCTTGCCACCCTTAAGACCTGGCATAAACGTGTGATATGTTGATGCAACCTTGAGAAAATCAAACTTTGATCGCCTTGCAATATCCCTTGCAAGCCTGATGTGAGGATCCTGATCAACGCCGACCGGAACCACCACCGGAATCTTGCCCTCAAACTCTGGAAGCTGAGGATGGAACATGTCTGACGCCTGCAAAAGAGAACAAGACATCTTTGAAGGAGTTATCTTGCCATAGACTGCCTTGAATTCTGAGAATGTCGCATTCATTGAGAACATATTTGCAAGAGAATAATATGCCGATGCCCTCTTTCCTTTTGAGGATCGCTCTGATTGAAAATAGAAATCGCAATTCTCTGGCTTGAGACCCAATGCTACATAATTGACAAGATACTCTTCTATTGCCAAGTTGCGCAGAGATTCAAGATCTGGCTTTCGAGTGCAATACGCCTCTATATCTGCAACTGCGATATAAACCCTTGCCCCAAGCTTCTGGTAAAATATTATCTGATCTGCAACAAGCTTGTGGCCGAAATGAAACTTTCCAGAAGGCATAAGCCCAGTCATCATACCAAAAGGCCTTCCCTTCTTTATTGCATCGAGTATCAGATTAAAATCCCTTTGCGCAAAAACTATGTTCCTTCTGAAAAGATAATGGTCAAAGTCCTTAGGAAGCTTTGGCATCTTCTGAAGGCCGAATTTTTCAATCAACCTATTATAATCTATCTCACCCTTGACTTCCCAAGGAGTTACGACCATTTTTTCAGTCATAATACTGAATCAATACCTCTGCCTTTAAAAAATTGCGCAAATAACAAGCCAAACCAAAGTTGAACAGCTAATGACAACTATGGCCTTGACTGCAATGCTTGCAACCCTTCCCTTTTTCAGGCAACCCGTCTTTTGCAATCAGCGCACCGCAATGCTTGCATCTTAATATTTTCATTCCCACTTATCCAAAAATATGTCCTCTTCTTTTTGACCCAAGCTCAAAAGAACAGTCTTGGCATCATTAACAAGCCCTGAAGGGCCGCAAATATAACACCCAATCCCTTCTTTCCAATATTCATTCAAAAAAGCAGTACACCTTCCTTTTCGGCCTTTCCACGCAGGAAAATCTTCGCCGGAAGTTATCGTAGGAACAAGAGTGAAAAGAGGATTTTGTTCAAGCTGCCTGAAGTAGCTCCTGTATATGAAATCGCTGGGCGTCTTCATACTGAAAATCAAAGTTGTCTTCTTGCCTTGCAAGAGCGCTTGATCGACCATGGGCCGAAACGGCGCAATACCTGTCCCCCCTGCAATAAACAAGTACTCTCTTGAAGGCTTGAGAGAGAAAACACCGTACGGGCCATCAACCCAAAAAACATCCCCTGGACATGAATCCTGCAAAATCCTGCTAAGGCCCTTGCCACGAGCAATGCACAATTCAAGATAAGGCTCTCTTGCAAGACTTGCTATGCTGAACGCTCTGCGAATTGGACGATTGTTTTCATCCTTGAAATCTTCACTCCAAACACCAACCCACTGGCCAGGCCTGAAAGAAAACTTATCAAAATCAGGCCAAGTGAGACGCACAAGCCTCACGTGAGGCGTCTCCTGAACCACCTCCTTGACAGATGCTTTGACTCGCATAAGCTAAAAAGAATCGAAGAAGTTAAAATACTTTCTCAAACAAGCTTCTTGCCAGATTCCTCATCGTATACGTGAATTACCTGAACAGGACAAACCTGTGCTGCTTCAACATTCTCATCCAAGGCGGCCTTGAGCTTCTCACCCAAGTGCTCTTCATCAATCACAAGAATCTCGCGTCCATCCTCGTCAGTCGAAGATCCAATAAGGTGCGCCTTTCCATCCTCCTGCATCTCCCAATATTCCGGTGCGACAGCAGCGCACGCTGCTGCTCCAATGCAAGCCTTCTTCTCAAAAACAATCTTATAACGCTTCCCCATAATAACAAGTGCAAATTGCACAATTATAAATCTTTCTCAAAAATAGCTTGAAGATATGCTCGAGTTCAACCGTCTTGCAAAATCTCATCCACATCAACAACCGGCCTGCGATCATCAAAACAATCCCCCTCGTGCCAGAACCGTATCCTATCCTCGCCGAGCTGCCAGCACAAGAAAGCCTCACGACCATTCAAATCAAAAGGAAAATCAACAACGCCCTCTTCAAGATCCCTGACAACAACGCCAATATTCTGCAACTTGCTCAATGCACTGTACAGCTTATAGTACAACTGATGAAACCTCCTGTTTACCTCAATGCTGTCTGATACGAACAGATGAAAACCAGAATCGTTATTTGCCTCAAGAAGAGCATCATTGCTCTCAAGCAACCAGGATATCTTGCTTCGGATCCTGCAGGCTCTCTTTATCAGCTTCTCAACTTCAGGCAGGCAATTTTCAGCCTCGTCTATTGTGAACTTTCTCATTTCCATCTTTCAATAAACTCCACAGCAAGCCTCACACCAAAACCAGTCCCTCCCTTGCGAGTGTAACCCGAGCTCTTATCAGCCCAAGCAGGCCCTGCAATATCGATGTGCGCCCAAGGAGTCTTTTCAACAAAAGCTTTCAGAAAAGCCCCTGCAGTTATAGCGCCTCCTTGACGAGGAACAATTCCCAGATTGCGAACATCTGCAACCTCAGACTTTACCTGATCAAGATACTCCTTGTAGAATGGAAGCTGCCATACGCGCTCTCCTGTAGCCTCGCCTGCATTTTTCAGCGCATCTATTATGGACTGGTCATCACCCATAACTCCTGCGCACACGCTTCCAAGCGCAACAACGCACGCGCCTGTCAGAGTCGCAAAATCAATCATAACTTCCGGCTTGAGATGCTTTTCAGAATAGGCAAGAGCATCTGCCAAAACCACTCGACCTTCAGCATCAGTGTTTGCAATCTCAATTGTCTTTCCAGAATAAGTTGGAACAACATCGCCCGGCTTGTAAGCGTTATTCCCTGGCATATTCTCAGTTGCTGCAAAAACTCCAAAAAGATGCGCCTTCAACTTGAGCATTGCTGCAGCGCGCAAAGCACCTATTACAACAGCCGCTCCAGACATATCCATACGCATCGACAGCATCCCATCTGCAGGCTTAATATCAAGCCCTCCGCTATCAAAAGTTATTCCTTTCCCTATAAGCGCTATCCTCTTTCCCCCTCCATCATATTCCATAACCACAAAACGGGGCTCATTCACGCTTCCACGGTTGACAGCAAGCAAAGCAGTCAACCCAAGAGCCTCAATCTGCTTTTTGTCAAACACCTGAACAGAAACTCCGAACTTTTCAAGCTCTCGAGCAGCATCGGCAAGCTTTTCAGGAGTGAGATCGCTTGCAGGATCGTTCTGCAAATCCCTAGTCAAATTTGCGCACTCTGCAAGAACCCTTGCCTTTTCAATCTCATTTTCAAATCCCTTCCCCGCAACAACCAAACTTTTGAGGCTCTTTAGCCCTTCACGCACAGTCTTGTATTTCAAATACCTGTATGACCCGAGAAGAACGCCTTCAACCTCTGCCTGAACCATAGACTTGCAGGGCTTGCCAGACTCAACCATATGGAACGCAATTGCAAACTCGGAGAGCCCAAGCTTGTCGCGAACAAGAGATGCGGTTGTGCCCGATGCCCTTCGCAAAATCTCAAGACTCGCATCATTCTTCTTTCCAAGTCCAAAAAGAAGAACATTATCGCAAGCAAGCCTTCCACAGCCACCAATTATCCTCCATTGGTTGAGCTCTCCCTTGAAATTTCCGCTCTCAAATAAAGCAGCTATCTCTCCTTGAAGAGCCTTGTCAACATCCTTGAGATGATCAGGCATTGACTCTGATTCAAAACAAGCAAGAGCAAGAAGAGGAGTTTTTAGAGAAACCAACTTATCATCGGAGAGGCGAACATCCATCAACGAAAACACACCAATCACGTTTATAAGTTTTGTGATACGCAAAAACAACAAAAGAAATTGAAACATCAACCAATACGAGAAAAAAATCTTTTAAGCATTAGAGCATCTCCTTCAACGCTCGGGCACTCTGGAATGACAACGCCCTTTATCCTGAATTCTTTCCAAGACCTCAACATATCCTTCCAATTAGCATCTGACTCCTCAAAGTTCAAATGACGACGTTCTCCCTTCTCAGAGTACTCTATTCCGCAACATTGAATGTGCATATTGTCCAACGCTCTCCTTCCAAGCTCGTCCTTCAATTTGGACAATATTCCCCTGAACTCTTCAAGAGTGTTATTTGCACCGTTATAGCGAGCGTGCAAGTGGCCATAATCTATACAAGGCAAAACATTCTCAAACTCTTGACTCAAACTTATGGTCTCATCAAGATCACCCCATTGAGTCGGCTTTCCAGTAGTCTCAGGCCTTATCCACAAATCCACACCCTCATCCTCAAGGCGCAACAGAGCAGTCTTCAGATTTTTCCTTATGATATTATGAACCTTCTTCTTGTCCCGCCCCAAATAGAAACCCATATGCCAAGTGGCACTCCAACCCCCGCACTCGTGAACGCGCCTTGCAGCCGACACTATCCTTTCTATCGACGCCTTTACTTTTGTAGTCTCTTTTGATGCAAGGTTTACCCAATACTGACCATGACAAGTCAATATAACTCCAAGCTTTTTTGCAAGAGCCTTGACCTCAACCGCTTTCTCTTTGGAGACGTTAATGCTCCTTACAAACTCAAGCTCCATAGCTCCCAGGCCCAGCTCCTTGACTTTTCTTATTCCATTCAGAGTATTGCTATTTTCTGTCGACAAAGGAATTCCTGGAGTTCCAAAAATCAACCCGCGCATAACAGCCTGTTAGATGCGAGCAAATAAAATTATTGCGATAAAATGCAAAAGAAAAACTTGCTTGAGAGCTAATTCAACTATCCGAAACTCTTACCGCAACCGCAACCGTGACTTGCATTAGGGTTGTTAACCTTAAAGCCAGACTCGTTAAGAGAGTCGACATAGTCTATCTCTGCACCATTCAACAGATCAAGACTATCCTTGTCAACAAAAATCTTAATTCCCTTATCCTCAAAAGTGACATCATTCTCTTCTGCTTCTTTTTCAAAACTCATCTGGTAAACATAACCAGAACAGCCACCTGGCATTACCATAACCTTAAGACCAGAACCCTCAGGCTCACTCTCAAGAAGAGAGCTGAGCTTTTTGGCAGCAGACTCTGTAAGCGTCAATCCGGACTTCTTGCTATCCTGTGCCTTTTTTCCATCTTTTGACATATTAAGCTCTATCATCTCATTTATGTCCTTAACCATCTTGTCAACAACATCAGGGCCCAGACCGTGAACTGCACAACCCGCCTCTATTGTGTCATAAACGTTTGCGTGGCAGCCAACGCAATGAAGTCCGTGCTCAAGCATTATCATTGCAGCATCAGGATACTTGTTCAGAACATCGCCTATCACCATATCCTTAGTTACATATTTCTTTTCAACCATCATTACCACCCAAATATTTGATAATTCCCACTTTCAACACCTTAAACCCCAAAAGAGCGCATTTTAGACGCATAGGAGATATAGGTATTGAAAGAAGACTTATAACATCCTCCTTATTAATCTTTGCAACTTCCTCAACACGCTTTCCCTTGACAAGCTCGGACAGCATGGATGCTGCTGCGCGAGATATTGCGCACCCCTCTCCTGAAAAACGAACATCTTCAACAACTCCATCCTTTACGCTTAATTGGAATTCAATCTCATCTCCGCACGATGTGTTAACATCGCGAGACACTATATCCGGATTTTCAAGATGCCCGAAATTTCTGGGGTTGCGATAATGATCCAAGATCGCCTCCTGATACATCTCAATCATAAACCAAAAACCTCCTTTGCTCGCAAAAGAGCCTTGATAAAAGAATCCACATCGCTCTTGTCATTGTAAATTCCAAAACTAATCCTGGCACACGCAGGAATTCCCAGCTTTTCAAGCAAAGGCTGAGCACAATGCTGACCTGACCTTACGCAAACACCAAAATCATCAAGAACTGATGAAACATCGTGAGAGTGCATATCTCCAAGATTGAAGCTTACAACTGCTGCGCGCTCTTTTGGACCGTAAATTCTAACGCAAGGAATTTCCGAAAGCTTCCGATAAGCATAATCTACAAGCTCTTTCTCGTGAGCCTGAATATTAGAAAAACCTATCTTTTCAATATAATCCACAGCTGCTGCAAGCGCTATTGCTGAGGCAGCATCAGGCGTTCCTGCCTCGAACTTGTGAGGAATATCATTCCACCTTGCGCTTGTAAAAGAGACTTCCTTTATCATCTCCCCGCCTCCAAGCACAGGCTCCATCTCTTCCAAAATATGCTTTTTTGCATAGAGCACCCCTAAGGCCGGAGCATAGAGCTTGTGTCCTGAAAAGACAAGAAATTCGCAATCAATATCGCGAACATCAACACGCATATGAGCAACGCTTTGCGCAGCATCGATAAGAACTGCAACTCCCCCCTCGTGGGCCAGCCTTGTGAGCTCAACTATAGGATTCACCGTTCCAAGAACGTTGCTAACGTGAGTTAAAGCAAATAACTTTGGCCTCTCACTGAGAAGGTCGCGCGCCTTTTCCATATCAAGCTCCCCCTTCTCAGTTATAGGGACAAACTTGAGCTTTGCGCCCTTCCTTTTTGCCAGCATCTGCCAGGGGACAAGATTGCTGTGATGCTCCATCTCAGTCAATAAAATAGTGTCGCCTTCTGATACATTAGCCTCACCCCAGCTTCTTGCAATCACATTAATAGATTCTGTTGCGTTGCGAGTAAAAACCACCTCCTGTGCAGACGCGTTTATGAAATCTGCAACTCTCTTCCTTGCACTCTCATACCTTCCAGTAGCATCTTCTGATAGAGAATAAACTCCCCTGTGAACGTTAGCATTGTGCTTTTCAAGAAACTCCCTGTGAGCGTTTAGGACTGCATCAGGCTTTTGAGTTGTCGCAGCACTATCAAGATACACTATATTTCCAGAGCGCAAAAGAGGGAAATCAGACTTTCTCATCCTGCACCTCCTTTCAAAAACCCTTCAACTATCATACCCTCTGCAACCTTGCGATCAAAACCCCTTGAGGCAAGGTAAGCTATCGCATCCTCAGATATTGGAGATATGCTTGCACAATGGCCTGCAAGAACATCATCCTCCTCTATTTCAAGAGAAGGCGTTGCTCTCACTCTTGACGAGCCGTCCAGAAGCAAGAAACTCTGCTCAACGCGAGTTTTTGATCCTGAAGATCCTTTGGGAATTATAATCCTCGAATTTGCGACAATAATATCGCCACATCGTGCAACGCCTCTTGTAATTATCCGCGAAGAAGTGTTCTTGGCCTCGTGGATTATGGTCACATTGCTTTTTGCACCAGAGCAGAAAAACTCTTCAACTACAACGCTCGCACTGGGATGCAAAAGGCGTATTGTTCGCTCCTGAGACTCTTTGCGCGCACTATCTTCAGAGTGGACTATCACTATTTTCTTCTCCTCACCCGCACCTACCTCAATTACGCTCACGCAACACTCCCCTCCATCTCAAGCTGTATCAGCTTCTTGAGCTCAACAGCATACTCCATTGGAAGCTCCTTGGTAAAATCTGAAATGAACCCCAGAACTATCAAAGCCAGAGCCTCGCTTTGAGAATGGCCTCTTTGCATCAGGTAAAAAATCTGATCATCTCCGACCTTTCCAACACTTGCCTCGTGAGCAATCGTTGCAGACTCCTCATCGACTTGCATTGAAGGGTAAGTGTCCGAGCGAGACACATCATCAAGCAACAGGGCATCGCACTGAACAGTGCAAGTGCAATCCTTGGCGCCTTGCGCAACTTTTACAAGACCCCTATAACTTGACCTTCCACCACCTTTGCTGATCGACTTTGAGATTATCCTTGATTGCGTATTGCTTGCAAGATGGAAAACCTTGCCCCCTGCGTCTTGATGTTGAGAGTCTCCTGCATAAGCTATGCTCAGAATATCAGCACGCGCTCCATCTCCCTTAAGATAAACGGAAGGATACTTCATAGTCAACTTGCTTCCAAGATTTCCATCAACCCATTCAACGCAAGAATCCTTATATGCAAAAGCACGCTTTGTTACAAGATTGTAAACATTAGAACTCCAATTTTGAATTGTGGTATACCTGACCTTGGCGCCTTCAAGAGCTACAACCTCAACAACGGCTGCGTGAAGGCTGTCAGTTGAGTAAGTGGGAGCAGTGCATCCTTCAATATAATGAACCTTTGCACCTTTCCCGACTATTATCAAGGTTCTCTCAAACTGGCCTATATTCCTGGCATTTATCCTAAAATAAGCCTGAAGAGGAATCTTAACCTCAACACCATCAGGTATGTATATGAAACTCCCTCCGCTCCAGACAGCAGTATTGAGCGCTGCAAACTTATTATCTCCTGCAGGCACAACCTTTGAAAAATACTTCTTCACAATATCAGGGTAATTTTTCACAGCACTGTCAGTATCAGTAAAGACAACACCTTGCCTTTCAAGATCTTCCCTTAGCTTGTGATATACTGTTTGACTCTCATACTGGGCTCCAACCCCTCCCAAGAACTTTCGCTCAGCTTCGGGAATTCCAAGCCGATCAAAAGTCCTCTTAATATCCTCTGGAACATCATCCCAAGAATCTGCAGTCTTTTCAGAGGAAGAAGCAAAGTAAGTATAGCGGTCAAAATCTATGCCTGAAAGATCCCCTCCCCATTCAGGCATTGGCTTTGAATTGAATATCTTAAGGGCATTGAGGCGTATATTGAGCATCCATTCAGGCTCTTTTTTGATCTGAGATATCTTTCTTACAACCTCCTCAGACAAACCCTTCTCAGTTTTTAGAACAAAGCGCTCAGGCTCTGAAAAGCCGTATTTCTCATCATACTTGCTGTTCAAAACGTTCAATTTGGTCATATTGAAGCGTACCCCTTGCTTTCAATCTCTTTTGCAAGATTCGCATCGCCTGACGCCACTATCTTTCCATCCACCATTATATGCACCTTGTCAGGAGTTAGAATATCAAGGATTCTATCATAATGCGTTATTATCAATGCAGAAAACTCAGGCCCTCTCAAAGAGTTAACTGCTTTTGAGAGCACAGAGAGACTGTCAACATCAAGGCCCGAATCAAGCTCGTCAAGAACCGCAAACTTGGGATTTGAGAGCAATAGCTGAATGACTTCTGCACGCTTTTTCTCGCCTCCTGAAAAGCCCAAATTGACATCCCTTTCAAGAAAATCAGGAGACACTGAAATAGTCTTGCAGACTTTATCCAGTCTTTTCTTAAATTCCAATATTGAGAGAGAAGGCTCGCGCAACTTTGCAGAAGAGTACAGGAGCTTTGAGAGTGGAACACCGTCTATTTCTGCAGGATTTTGGAAACATACAAACAAGCCAAGCAATGCGCGCTTGTGAGGAGGCATATCAAGCAAGCTCTCGCCGTCAACAAGAATCTCTCCCTTCTCAATAACGTAGTCAGGATGGCCTGCAAGCGTTAGGGCAAGCGTGCTTTTGCCACTACCATTGGGACCCATAATCGCGTGAAACTCGCCAGGCTCAACGCAAAGATTCACTCCTCTGAGAACCTTTTTTTTACAAACGCTCACGTGCAAATCCCTTATCTCAAGCCTCATCTCACTCACCACCCTCGTCAAACTTGGAGCTTCTCGGCTCTGTGCCCTCGTAATACTCATCCAATATTTCCATAATCCTCTCAAAACTGTCCTTTTTCTTCATTCAAAACACACCCTGCACTCCTCTGGAACGTCCCCTATTCTTGCGTGAACCTTGCATATTATTTTCTCATCTCGAATAAGCCTGAGCAATTTTTGCATCTCGCAAGTCAAAGAAGCTTTGTCAACAATCCTGCCCGCCGCCTGAGCAATTTTCTTCTTGATTGCATCATCGAAAGGCACTGATGCTGCCCTTTTTGAGCTCATATACTGGCTGATCGCAGATTCTGTCACTTGAAGCAAGCCGGCAATCTGCTTTTGCGATTTTCCACTCTCCTTCAAAGCAAGAGCAAGGTCGCGACGCAAAGCTGGAAGTATATAAAAGACCTCGATCTCTTGCGGTTGCAATGAGCGGTTAACCATAGTTAATTACGCCTGGCAAGTAGTATATAAAGCTTGCTGTTGAACAAATAAATGAATAAAAAGGCAGACAGCATCGAAAAAAGGAATGATAAGCAAAAAACAAGCATACGAACTTGTTCTCGACTCTCTAATAAACTGCTCACAAGCGGTTGAGAATGCCTCAAAACAGTGGAAAATGACTCCAAAGCTTCAACTCAGAGTCGTAAGCCACTCAATAGTCTCCACGATAAACAAGGCCCTCAAGGGCATAAAGAAAATCATTAGCGAACTGTCAAAAGAAGATATTCAGACAGCAAGCACACTGGATCATATTCACGAGAGACTGTCGACATTCAAAAACTTTCTAATACAGCCAGAGCAAACAAGCACTATTGCAAGCGGGGCAGAATTGCTAAGAGCCTGGCAAATAGTTCTAAAAAACATTTTGGAAGACATTACAAGGCAAACGCCAGACATTATGTCAAGCAAACTATACAAAACTATTGAGAAGAGAGCCTCTTAGAAAGCTTTAAATAGGCTTTATCTGGCCACTCAAGTGTGGACAAAGACAATTTCAGGGAAGGGTTATCAAAGCTGATAAAAAACACAGAAGACGCGTTAGCTGAACTTGACAGAATAGCGCGCGTGAGCTTCGAGCTCGAAATATCAAGAAAAATAAGCGAAATGGGACTTACAGAAGAGCTTGTCCTAACGCACAAACCAGAATATAGCAGAAACAAAACACCACGCCCAGGATACATTCTCGGAACCCTGACTTTCACAAAGAACTATTGCAACAACCCTCTAATTCACTCAGGCCTATACTGCCCAAGAGATTCTCTAAGAGCCATAGGACAGAGACTTGAGAGAATAATAAAATGCTACGAAACACCACAAGGAGAAAACTGGCACGAGGAGGCATACAATGGAGAAGCGCTTGCAATATGGCTCCCATACTTTCAGTCATTACAAGATTCAAAAGGAAGAATCGCGCCCCTTGGAACCACCGTATACAAAACAGGAGATGAAAGATCAAAACTCCTGATAAAAAGGCTCACAGAATAATTACTTTGCAAACCAGTACTCCTTCACACCAGAATACTCAAGCCAGTCAGAAGTTATCTTGTAAGGCTTTCCATCGATCATCATAGTATCAAAATACACATCCCTGAAATCAAGCGATTGCTCGCCCTCCCGTTCAATCTCAAGAGGAACACGATACCTCGAATCAATCCTCAAAACCACATTCTCGCCTCTCACCTTATAATGTATTGAAGGGCGAATTGTCTTGGAAGAGCCCCCAATGCTGATCGTCTGAAGATTATCCTCGACAAGAACCGGCTCCAAATTCACAAAGTCCTTCAAATAATCAATAGGTCCCTTAACCCTCCACTCCCTGAAATCAACAGGAATGGACTCATTCAGATGGTACTTGCACTTGCTTCGCTCATAATCAAAAGAATCTCCCAACATCTCCCCTTCCCTGTCAATATTGCAATAAGCAACAGCAGACCTATTGGAGAAATCAAGAAAAACATCCGTTATGAAAACACCATCATCAAGCTCGTGCAACCTCAAAAAATACTGCCTTGACCTATTACCAGAGCGAATGACAAGACGATCATCAAGCAAAAACGCATAGTTTGAAAACCTGCTCTCAGCCTCAGACAAAAGCCGTCTCGCAATGGTAATATTATCCTCTGAAGAATTCAATGAAGCATTGACGACTTGAACAGGCTCAAAACTCTTTGGGCACTCTTCAAAAGACTGCGCAACAGAGCCGTCAGCGCACTGTACAACAACACGCTCGACAACCTTCTCAACCACCTTCTCAACAACTTTGGGCTCACCAGAAGCATCACTATAAGGCTGAGAGCAAGCAAAGAGCAACAATGCAAAAACAGCAAACCACCTCATAAAATCGCGAAAAATAAAACTCATTAAAAAGGTGACTATTCGCCAATATAGAGCATACCATTCATATTATCAAGAATAACTCTGCACTCACGCATCAGGTTTTGATCTCTGTAAATGTATAAAATCCCCGCGCCCGGATTTGAACCAGGAACCTTTCGGGCTCAACGTGCTGACCCACAATCATCCCAAGCAAGCCTTGCTCTGTCCGTGGGCGGACTCTACAGCCGAACGCTCTGCCGTTGAGCTACGCGGGGATAGCACAAAGCGCTATTTTTCGGTTTAAAAATATTACTGTTTGAAGAGCGCTTAAACCTTAATGTTAACTCTTCCACTTGCGCTCTCACGCTCCTGCCCATCCACAAGGAAATGAACCGCTGCAACAGGCAAAGTCAAACCTCCAAGAACGGAGAGCCTTGCTCTTGCACGGTACACCAGAATGCGATGCTCTCTTGGCTCCATCACCTCAAACTTCCACTTGAGCAAAGCGCCCTTGTCCTCGTGCTTTGTAACATCAGGAGATAAAAGACTCTCGCTTGGCAAGATGTCAACAAGACGGGGCAACAAGTCCAAGACCTTGACCTTTCTCAAAACCTTATTGCTCCTGTTAACAAGCTCAATAACGACCTTGATATCCGTTATTCCGTGCTCATCAGTTCTCAGAACGCGGGCCTTCTTTTTCACTACAAGAGGACTTCTGAACCAGAAATAAACAAACAAGCCTATTGCCAGAAGAGCGGCCAAATAGAACAAAGGCCTATAATTGTAAGTTATGCGAAGCGTTGTCCTGGCTCCAGGCTCCAAATCCACCTCCCACAAAAGCTCAGAGCCTTCAACTCTGGGGTCAGGAACACCTGATATGAACAACCTCTTAAAGAGCCCTGCAGGGACCTTGTAGATATGAGTCAACTTCCTATTAGCCTCGTTCACAAGAACAACGTCCTGCGAGCGTTTCAGAAAAGAGGACTTCTCCTCCACAACAGGCACAACTCCTCCATGCTCTAACACCTTGAACTTTGCGGGCTGGACATCAAACTGATAAGCATTCTCAGGCGTTGGAACAATTATTGACACCTGCAAGACGTCCTCTTGAGGCGGAGTCAACTTGTCAAGCTTTACCACAAAAGTCAAAGTCTTCTTTTCAAGAGGTCCCAAAGACGTCTTGTAATCCTTGTTTATGAGATTGCTCCTAAGCTTTACCTCAACCTCGCTCAAATTGCGCAAGTTCTGATTCTCAAGAGAAACCTTTATCTCAACATCTTTTCTCGGATCCACCTCCTCAGGCATTTTCACAAACCCGCGCACTGCAGGCAAGTATTCCCCTGCAAGCGTTGGAGAGTGCACCTCTATCTGCAAAAGAACCTTCTTGACATCGTTCGTTCCAGCCCTCTTGAAATGAACAGGAACGCTATAAATTCCAGGATTGACCCTCAACGGCCTTATTAGAAGATTGGTCTTTAAAGTGCTCAAAGGCTCAACACGCAAAGGATGCTCTGTTCTAACATCCCAAGTAACATCAGAAGAGAAGAGCTCGAACAATTCAGTATTGGGCGCCGTATTTTCAATCTCAAGATCAAAACTTGCAGTCTCGTCCACGTTAACCGCACGCTCTGAAGGAAAAACGGACACTTCAAATGCGAAAGCACTAGTTGCCAAAAGCAACACGATAAGCAATACACCCTTTTTCATAACAAATAAGCAAAACAAAGTTATTTATAAAGTTTCTCACAGAAAAACCGGGCAAAAAGAAACACGTCAAAAAAATAAGAAGAAAAAAGAAAAAAGTTCAAAACGCTTAGACTGCCTTGACGGTCACGTCAGCAAGCGTTGTGCCTGAGACTTCAGCAGACATTCCCTCAACATTCGCAATCTGACCGGTTGCGACTGCGCGAGATGCCTGTCTCGTGTTCAACGCTGTGCGACCTGCAACAAGCAATGCAACATTGCCGTTTGTGTGCTCATAGAGCTTCACAAGCGCCTTGTTCTGCGGAACTGCCTCGTAGCAAGGCTCAGGGTTGCCCATGAGCGTAGCTGCGATTGGGTTCGCACAAGGACCGCCGACAACGATCGCGTTGAGCTGAGTCACATCGCTGATCTCAGATGCAAGCTTTGCTGCACCAAGCTGGATCGGCTGGACACGCTCAGCGCCGCCTGCCTCAACAGCAGTTGTTGAAACAACGCCGCCAGTTACGAAGACACGAGCGCCACGCTGGCTTAGCGGGTACTCTATTGTCAAGTCTTCAGCTTCCTCGCTGCCTTGAGGGTCAAAGACCTCCAAGAAGACACCGTATCCGCTGAGCGCCTGGCTAAGATCGTCGTTCTCCTCAAGCTCGAATGGACCGAAGAGAGTTCCAGACAAGTTCAACGGGTTGGAACCTGTCGAGAAGCTGTGCGATGCAGCAAGCCCGATCTCGTTTCCAGTCCTTGATTCAACAACAGTGCTCAAGACCTCTGCAACTGCTGCTTCGTCGAACTCTTTTGCAAGAGTTGTCAACTTAAGCTCGTTGAGAGTATCTGTTGTGTTTGCACACGAGACGTTTGATGGTAGAGACAAGTTTGCAGTGAACGTGTTGTTCGACTGGTTACCCAAGTCAAGCAAACCTTCTCCCTGGATTCCAACAATCGCTTCGTGACAGCTTGAAAGAACTCCATCGCCGTCAAGATCAACGACCAAGTTGTCAGTTGCGCCATTCAAACCTACTACGTACGTTATACCTCCAACGACAAGCTGAGCTACCTGCGTTGTAGCATCAAAGGTAACCTCGCGGGTTCCAGTACCAAGGTCTGTGAACGTCAACTGCCTGTTTGTCCTATCCAAGCTGTCGTACCTGAGCACGTGGCTGAAACAGGTGTTGTCCGTTGTAGTGTCGAAATCTGGGTGCGCACAATTGCTGACGAGGAAGAAGTCATCGTCCCCAATCATGAACGCATCAGGGTTCGTACCGGACAGAGTCACCGCGTTTGTCAACGCAGCATCAGGACCGTTCATCTCAGTGAACCAGAGATCATCGTCGTTGTCACCGAACTTCAGACTGCTCAAACCAGCCTTTATGGCATCGTTTCCGACTTCGTTGCTCATATATGGCACATCGAAGAAGATGCCTTCCTGGTTCGTGAACTCTAGGTCGTACTCGTCATCACCAGCTGCGTCAAGACGCACATTGGTGACTCCCGTGTCCATAAGTCCTTCGTAGCGGATGTCCCAGTTCGGAGTCAACATACCCTCAGGCTCGTCGAGCTGAGCGCGAACGCCAGTTCCAGGAGCTACATACATGTCACCAAGAACAGCATCTGCCGTCAAGTTGTACTGTATGTTCTGAACTTCGAACTCGGATCCTGTCAGATCGGACCCAGTTCCTGCAGGAGTCCTTACAACGGAACCCTGGAACTGACCCTTTATCTGAACGAAAGAGTCCTCGATAGTCTCCTCATTGACCTGCGCTCCTGCTGCAACGAAAGCAGCATCCGACGTGTTAGTATCGCGGAACTCCACCTTGTATGCGCCGAGATAGAACTGAACTATCGACTTCTGTATGTCCTTTCCTGTTGCCAGGATGTCACGGATACCTATCTGGGTTCCATCTGCAAGAACATCGGTCTCGCCGTCCTCAAGCTCGTCGGTTATCTCGCCGTTGATGCGGAACTTGACAGAACCCTCTCCGCCAGCCGACGTCTCGGATATGACAAGGACTTCAACCTCGTATTCCTTTCCGTCAACGACGTAAGTTTCCTTGTCGTTCTCGCCAAGAACAGCCGAAACAGCACCGCCTATCAGCTCAACAGTCAAATCAGGCGTTGCAGCATCTTGGGTCGTGTTGCCCGATGTTCCAATAGACAAATCAGTGTCTACAATAACGAAGGGCTGTCCGAGAATAGTCAAGTCCTCATCCTCAAGGTCCTTCAAGTCATTGCCCTTGACTTCTGACTCAAGTCCTTCCTCGAACTCAAGCTCCCATTGGAAAACCAACTGGCCGTCATCCCAGAAGAGGTAGTGGCCAACACGGTCACGCTCATCCTCAGCGAACTGAACAGAGCCTGCCGACGGGTTGTTCAAGAACCTCAAGTACTGATTAAACTCAGTGCTTCCTTGATCCGTCACAACCTGGCCTCCCTTGAGCATATCAAGGTCGACTTCAGTCAAAGTCTCTCGGACATCTCCAAGAGGCTCGCCGATTTCCAAAAGATCAGACGTAGATCCGATCTCCACAGCGTCGCCCTCAACCACGAGTTGCGTAGCGCCAGTTGCCGGGGCAGCCACTTTAACGACCGCTTGGGACTGGAGCGCCTGGATAATGTCCACAGCGCCAACAACGTCAGAACCTTCCGCCTTGTCGCCCACAACAACTGCCAAGTTAGAGGCAGGAGTTCCGTTCACAACAAACGGCGCAGGCCAGTCGGACAAGCTTGCCGCAGAGGCACCGAAGATGGTCGCTCCAACCATCGTCAAACCCATACCCAAAGCCACCATCTTTTTTATCGCTTGTACTGCTCTCATCTAACAAACACCTCCGTGTTTTGGTGTATCTTTACCATGTGATGTAAAGACTCTAACCGCTGAGATAATGTCGCGTATATAAAGTTTGCGTTCACACTTCCCATACAGAATGCTTCAAGTCTCATACGGTCGTCTTTCCTCTTTTTCATCAATGGCACGACGATACATTCGTCTTCATTGACGAGAATAAAGAAAGATACTTTATAAAAGTTTCGAACGTACTTGACGTATTCCATCCTCTAAAAAAAGTACTCAAACTGTTTAAAAGTGCAAACTCATACAAGAGAAAAACGATCCGGTGCGCACATAACAAGCATCCTGATATCAGGATTGTTGAGCCTCAACTTTTTCAGAGAGCGAATATCCTGGCCGCTTGCAATACACTCGTTTACCGGATGGCTGTGAATGTCAAAAAGAGCGCCTTCAGGACAAGGCTCGCTTACCACGTGCAAAACATTGGCCCTTATAATAACGGGAAATGAAACACGCTCTATGAAATAATCAGAACCCACTGCGCGACCATATGCACAAGCCTTGATCTCCCTGCCCTGATTATCAATAAACTCGCCCTGAAGGCGCTCAAGAGAACCATTTGAAAAAACCACACGCTCACTGCCAAAACGCAAAACCCCTCCCCTTACAACAGAACTCTCAACCCTGCTCTCAAGAACCCCTGAAAAAGACCAAAAAACAAAAATGAAAAGCAAGAAAACAGCAACCACCCAAACAAAAAACTTGCGAGCGGGCGAGCAAGAGCCAACGCTTATTTCCTCGGAGAGCTCAACATCTCCGCATTCAACCTCCGACTTCAACCCCTCCTTGCGATCAGAACAAGCGCTCACGTCAAATCATAATTGCTTGAAACAACACAGCAATACCTACCAGAATCACCATCAGGCATACAAGGATACGGGCTTGACAATGCCTCGCTTCCAAAAGAACAATCCCACTTGTCGCGATTATCAAGCAAATACTTCTGAACCCTGGCAACATACAAATCCCTCTCAAGCTGCTTGCTCAAAGTTGCAGGCCTCTGATAAACCTTCTTTACAGCGCCACCATACACCTTGTTGCCAACATAACCATTATACGCCATAAAATGATACTGATTATAAGCAGCATTTCCAGTTGCAGAAATTTGAGCAACGGCAAAAAAAGCGACCACAAGAACAATGGCCAACATAACATATCCCTCTTTCATTGAAAAGACAAAAACCAACGAGCGTTTATAAATTTAGCGTTTGACCACGCCAAAAACATCAACACAAGTACAAACCCAAAAATGCGGAGGGCAGGATTCGAACCTGCGAAGGCACTAAGCCACCAGGGCCTAAACCTGGCACGTTTGACCACTTCGCTACCTCCGCGAACTGTTATGCTGCTAAGAGAATAGTTTTTAAATATTTGCAAAAAAAGAACTGTCAATGATAGAAGAAGCGGTAAGATATTTGGCATACTTCATAACCTTCTCTTTTTTGGGATGGGTTGTAGATACAACGTACAGGTCGCTAATATCAGGACATTATGCGCCAAGAACGTATCTGCCATTCATATCAGTAGTGTACGGGATTGGCGGAACAATGCTTCTGATATTATACAAAAATACAAACTACAATCTAATGGAGCACACGCTAATAGGCGGAATCAGCGTCACAATCCTTGAATTAATATCGGGCATATTCTGCGATAAGGTGCTCAAAAGAAAGCTCTGGGATTACTCAAAAAACGCGTACAACCTATGGGGCCACGTCGATGTTCTGCACACAATCTACTGGTTCGGACTTGCAGCCCTTCTAAGATTTGCGTTGCCATACCTGCCCTGAAATCGCGCAAAATACAACAGCAAAACCTCAAATGATAAGCCAAAAAAAGATCAGAAAGAATAGATAAGACAATCAAAGAGAGGATTATCCACCCCACTTGTCAGCACGCACCTTTGGACCCCTGCCAAAACCGCAACTTGAGCAAACTTTCTTAGTGCAGTGATAGCTAACAGAGCCGCAACGCCTGCAAGGTATGTGCGACTTGCCACGGGACTTTTTTCCCTGGCTTCCAGTTCCGCCTTTTCCTCCCTGTCCCATAAAACTATGCCGGAGTAATCAACAGGATAGTATCGCCGCGAATGAACACAGTTCCCAGCTTGCGACGAACCTCACCATCAACGCGCTCCTCAGTATCATCGAGAACAGCATTGATGTGAATGTCGAAAGCCCTCAAGGTACCGACGTACTGCCTGCCGTTTTTGCAATCAACTATAACTTTCTTGTCACGAGCGCGATTGAGCGCATCTAATGGTCTTGGTTCCATATTCTTGAACACCCCTTGAGCGAAACTCCCCCTGAATAGTATTTAAATGTTTCTGTATTTGCAACATAATAAGAGAAAAACGCGCAAAAAAGCAAAAAGACAGCCATTTAACAACAGGCAAGCTTTAAAATAGCAAAGAGGAAAACCAGAACGAATGGGCTTAAAAGTACTCTACGTCATAACAGGACTTGAGAGAGGCGGGGCAGAGAATGCGCTCTTGCGCCTTCTCAAAAAAATAGACCGGAAAAAATACTCTCCCGCAATTGCAAGCCTTGTTGGAGGAGATCTGGAAGCCGAATTCAGAAAACTTGCAAAAGTCACAATACTCAATGCCAAGAAAATAACAGACGCTCTGCGCGCAGTAAAAAAAATACGCACAATCATCAAGAACGAAAAGATAGACATCGTTCACAGCTACCTCTACCACGCAAACATAATAGCAAGACTTGCAGCGGTTGGAACAAAGGCCAAAGTAATATCAAGCATAAGAATAAAAGAGATCAAAAAAAGATCCCATAACTGCGCGGACAGGCTAACGCAAAGACTCGTCACGCACTACACTGCAGTCTCAGAGAGCGTCAAGAAATTCATGATAGCATACGGAATACCCGAAAGCAAAATAACAACAATACCTAACGGGATAGACCTTGAAGAGTTCAAGATAAAGATAAGCAAAACAGAAAAAAGGAAATCTCTGGGAATCCCTGAAAGAGCCCCCATAATAATATCAGTTGCAAACCTTCGAAAGACAAAAGACTACCCTACACTATTTGAAGCTCTCGCACAGGTGAGAAAAAAACACAAAGCAGAACTTCTCGTCGTAGGAAGAGGAGAAGCAGAAAAGGAATACCGCAAAAAAGCAGAGCAGGAAGGAGTTATGAGCGCCACAAGATTTCTGGGCTACAGGCCGGATGTCAAAGAGCTCATCGCAATATCAGATGT
>RFLK01000037.1 GCA_003694525.1 Candidatus Woesearchaeota archaeon | reverse complement strand
CCAAAAGAATGGGCAGGATCTGATGCGCAAACCCTTGCAAAACTAACAGGAGTTCAAGATGCAGTGTTCTGCCACAGAAACCTGTTCATAGCAGCAGCAAAAAGCAAGCAAGGAGCGCTCAAGCTTGCAAAACTAGCGCTTGAAAATTAAAAAAGAAATAAATCAAAAATCACTTCTTCAGAGCAGCATCAAGACTTGCCCTGCCACCACCCCATACTGCAAGAAGCACGAACGCTGCAAAGTATAGAAGCGCGAGTTCGCCCTTGTTTGCAACAGGATTCCAACCTTTTGGCGCGTGAACCATAACATAGGCCACAAGCATTTGAACTGCGCTCAAAGCCGAGACAAGCCTTGTCAAAAGACCTATTGCAATCAGAATTCCACCAAAGAACTCAACAACTCCTGCAACACCCAAAAGACTTGCAAGAGGAACAGCATTGCCTCCAAACAAGCCGAAAAGCTTCTGCGCGCCGTGGACCATAAACAACAAGCCAAAAACAAGCCTGAACAAGACAAGAGCGTGGTCCTTGTACTTGCTTAACTTTGCTTCAATCTTTTTCATAATATCACCAAAGCTAAAAAAGACACATTCTCTTATAAATGTTTATTTTGAATGAATAAAAAAGCCCATCCTAAAGATGGGCATTACGCCGCGAACGGGATTTGAACCCGTGTCCCCGCCGCGAGAGGGCGGTATACTTGACCGGACTATACTATCGCGGCAATGGCCCAAAGTCGCCAGACATTCTGCAAACGCAAAACATCTGACAAGGGCAAGAGTGCAGGAGAACAGCCCATTTAAAAGCTTTATCCTTGCTTGAAATCAAGGACTCCCCGAATTACATACAGTGCGACACTGGTTCAGAGAATCGAGACTATAATCACACCTCTTTCTGCACCAATAAGAAGAATTTTTAACCCCAAACCTTGCGCAACGACCATCAGTACACTGCCCACTCAAACACTGATCGCTCGATGAACAAACACCTTCAACCCCCACAGAACTAGGAAGGCACCTGGAATGTACGCACTTTAAGGGCAACGCGCAATCAGAATCAGACCTGCAAGACTCGCCAACAACCCTCTTACTGTCTTCAAAAAATACCAAACGAGTTGAATTCGCAAAATCTGATGCGGGCATTTTGGGAGACTGAGAGCAGGCAATGAGCAAAATCAGAAAGACAAAAATCCATCTCATACTCAATAAGCCAAAACAAACATATAAAATCATTAGCTGACCGCTTAAAGTAGTAAAAAACCGAAAATAGAATAGGATGTTACAAGAGTTAGCAGACAATTCTGTTATTGGCTTTGTTAGAAAAAACTAAGAAGAAAGAAAAAACAGTGTTGATTAATCTCTTTGTATTGCCAAGACGGCTCTTAGAGCAACTATGAAACCTGCAGCTGCGGTGAATACAACGTATGCTGCAACTATGCGCTTCAGAGCTTCAGCAAGGCCTGGTGAGAGCGCATTGAAAGATTGCGCAACCGCAAGGCCTGCGGTTATCAAGACCAACGTGGACAATAAGAACCTGTCAGTCTCGGCTGCAGTGACGTTCAAAAGACCGACCAGCAGACCAAGCACTACCAGAACGAGCAGGCCGGATGCGCCAGCGTTCCACCAGCCAGCAGCTATGCTGATTACAAGACCAACCAGAAAAGACAGTCGTCCAAGCAAAGACAGATCATTGCTCTTTTTTCTCTTTTTTTCCATTAACACACCTCCGTTTTTGAAATATAAAGGACTAAGCATTTAAAAAGATTACTGGCCAAACGCCCTCTGAACGACTTCCGAGAGAGCAGGGTGGATGTGCACTGTCCTTGCAACATCTCCGCGCTTGAGGCCTGCTCTCATTGCAACTATGACTTCGTGAATTAGAATGCTTGCCTGCGAGCCTATTATGTGACAGCCTAAAATCCTGCCCTGAGGGTCAAACAAAGCCTTAACAAAACCCTCGCGATCATCAATTGCAAGGCCGTAGCCTGTATCAATATACCTTGAGAATGTCTTCTCATACCTTGCATTGCGGGATATAAGCTCCTCCTCAGTCTCTCCAACAGATGCTATTTGCGGGCTTGTGAAAGATGCGTGAGGCATTGCATTATAATCAACCCTTGCCTTCTTTGCAAATGCATTGTTGAAAGCATAACTTGCTTCAAGATTCGCACTGTGCTTGAACATGTACCTGCCAACAATATCCCCGATCGCCCAGATGCCCTTAACGTTAGTCTCCAAGAAGCGATCGGTTTTGATAAACCCTCTCTTGTCCGTCTTAATTCCGGCATTTTCAACCTTCAACAAATCAGAGTTAGGAATTCGACCGGTCGCAACAAGAAGCTCATCAGACACTATCTTTTTCTGTTTGCCACCCACCAGAATATGCGTTACAATTCCTTTCTTGGATCTTGATACTCGCTCAACGTCAGCATTTAAGAGAACATTGAACTTCGTAGTGTAAATTTCAGTCAGCTTTTGAGAGATATCCAAATCCTCGTGCTTCATCAACAAAGAGTTTCTATCTATTATTGTGACCTTAGTTCCAAGAGAGCCGAAAAAATGGGCAATCTCACAGCCGATATAACCGCCTCCAATTATCGCGATGCGTTTTGGCTGCCTTTCAAGCCTGAGAGCGTTTCTGGAAGTTATGAAAGGAACACTCTCAAGGCCGGGAATTTTAGGAACAAAAGGCCTTGAGCCTGCCGCTATGAAAATCTTGGGCGCTGTCAGCTCGTACTTTCCAACCCTTAATCTTTTAGGACCTGAGAATTCTGCAACGCCCTTGAAAACAGTTATGTTCTTGCTCTTGCGATTTGCCTGCTCAATATTTTTTGCATCCTCATCAATTATCGAATATGCGCGATCAATGATTCTTTTCCAATTAACTCGAGTTATCTTCGAAACTATTCCAAAATCAGAACTGTTTGATATTGTATCTGCAACATCGGCGCAATGAATGAGCATCTTTGAAGGAATGCAACCCCTGTTTAGACAAGTGCCTCCGAAAGGGCCGGGCTCTACTATTGCAACCCTCTTTCTTATTGAAGCTGCAGCAGATGATATGAGAAGGCCGGATCCAGCTCCCACGACTATTGCATCAAACCTCTTTTTCACAAGAACAAGATTTCTCTTTTGAAATATAAAATTTTGGTAGAAAATATTGAATCACAAAGAAAATCAGTCGGACAGGAATGAGGCAGCATATGCTCCTGCAAACATTCCCGCAATTCCCAAAAGAACAGGATAGTTTCCAACGCCCACGCTTGCAAGAGCTGCGCCAGGACACAAGCCGGACACGCCCCAGCCAATTCCGAAAATAGCAGCACCTAAGACAACTCTTTTGTCAAGGGAGCGCGAATAGTGATTGAACTTTCCGCCAAGAGCGGGCCTTCTCATAATGCGAGGAAGCGCCTTGTAGGCAATCATTGCAATCAAGACCGCGCCTCCCATTACGAGAAGCAAACCAAGATCCTTCAACTGAAGAAAACTCAAAACAACCTCTGGCTTTGCCATTGCACTGAGAGCAAGACCTGCTCCGAAAAACAAGCCTCCAGAGTATATTGCAAGCGACCTCACGGCAACACCCCCAAATTAGAGATGAGGAAGGCAGTCAGGATTGCAACAGACATGAATGTTAAAACTGCAACAAGGCTCGGAAAAGACAAGGAAGAAAGGCCGCATATTCCGTGGCCTGATGTGCAACCCCTTGAAATTCTAACTCCAAAACCAACAAGAAGCCCGCCAAAGAAAAGACGCCAGAGTTGGACTTTGGTAACAAAAAAACTTCCAGTAAGAATAGAGAACAAAAACGCACCGCTTACAATGCCAAGTCCGAATGCAATACGCCAGCTTCTTGAATTTGCGTATTTTTTCAGATCTCCTCTTGTTGTGAACAGCGAGAGAGTTGCGCCAAAGAAACCGCTTGCGCCTGCCACAATGCCGGTCCAGAAATATATCCAGGCAACGCCAAAGCCGACGAGCAACCCGCCCAAAATGTAATGCTCAACTCCAAGGGGGAACAGTTCCATTGCGGAGAGTGGCACTGGCTTCAAATAAAAATCTTATGAATTCACAATTTCTCGTAAACACTTCTTATCGTCTTGCAATCAAACCCTAAAAAGTATAACAACTTGACGTATTGATTGATGAGCCATTGCTTGAGCACTCCTCTTTTGACATACCTTCTCGAGCTGGTCATAACCTTGGCATCTATTATTCTGACTTTTGCACGTTTTCTAAGGCGTTTTGAAAACTCAAGATCCTCAAGAATGCACAAATTCTTGAACCCTCCAAGCTTCTCAAACAAGCTCTTGCGGATAGCAAAAGCGTGATCTCCGAACACTATGCCTCTTCTGAGCCTGATGTTATTAGACCACCAGGCAGTCGCTCTCAGCAGCCAATGGTCTAAATCGAACCTTATCCTGAAGGCTGCAACCTCGGCGTCTTCTGGTATCAGCTTAAGAGCCCCTCGCGGAAGGATTGTGTCTGAGTGCAAGAACAACAATAAATCACCCCTTGCAATGCGAGCTCCCGCATTCATCTGCCTCGCCCTGCCTTTGCTTGAGCGAATCACCCGAGCATACTTTCTTGCTATTTGGACAGTATTATCAGTGCTGTTTGCGTCAACAACTATGATCTCAAAGGGGCGTTCGCGCATCAGGGCTTTGAGCGTTCTTCCTATATTTTCTTCCTCATTTAACGTTGGAATTATTATTGATATGCGCATTTGCCTGTTTGCTCTCGATTGCCTTGTCGCATTTGTCCTTTTTAAATCCCGATTCGATAAAAATGGTATTCTGGCGAATATAAGTTAATATTTATAAATGACTTGCTCTTTAGGCATAAAGTGGCGCTTGTTGACATAATAGGGGAGGTTTGGTCAAAAACAAAGTTTGCTGCAACCAATGCGATTATAGCAGCAACCCTGGGCCTTGCAGGATGCACTTCCTTAGAGTCAAAACTAAACCACATAGATGTTCTGTTGAGCAGGGCAAGAATTGAAGACCAAGCAGGAAATGAGCAAGGAAGGGATGAGATATACAATCAAGCCATACGCTATTGCCTTGAAAACGAGCTCTACACTGATGCAGGAGAAATTGCAAAAAACATAGGAAGAGAAGATCTTGCAAACCAGTACTTCATAAAAGCGCTTGAAAAACTTGACTCAAGAGGCGAGTTTGCAGAAGCGGCCAGAATCGCAGAACGCCTTGGAAAAGACAAACTAAACCAGAGCTACTTTAACAACATAATGAATTATTTCGAATCAAAAGAAAGATACAGAGATGCAGGCCGGCTTGCGCTGAGAGTAGGGGAGCGCGCTCTTGCAGAGAAATACTTCAATAAAGCAATTGAGGCCTGCAGTCAGGAGGGCTCATACGCACTTGCAGCAGAGCTCGCCCTTCAGATTGAAGACATTCCAAGAGCAATACGCTTGTACGAAGAAGGAGGCCTTTACGCAAAAGCAGCAGTGCTTGGAAGAGACCGGGCCAAATACCTTGAGCACTCCCTTGATGAGCTCTCTGAGAGCGAGAAAAAAATAATGCAAAAAGAGATTCATAACCTGCAAGAGATTTCAAAACTGGATTACAACAGGGCAGTGCTTCAGTTCACGCGGTCAGAAAACTTTGAAGCTGCAGCAGAGCTTGCGTGGAAAATGCAAGAACCAGAGAGAGCAATAGAATTCTATGAGAGGGGCAAACTCTTCTTGAAAGCAGCAAGGATGGCAGAGCTTGAAAAAATGCACGAGCGAGCAAAAATCAACTATCAAAGAGCAATAGAGTATCTTGCAAGCAAAGGAATGTTCAACAGGGCAGCGAGAATTGCAGAACAACACTCAAGGGCAATTGACACAGCAAAACTCTTTGCAAAAGCAAAAGAGTTTGACCAGGCATCAAGGTACGCAAGGCTTGCTGGAAGAGACGATCTTGCAAGAGAGTACGACCTTGAGGCATTTGCAAAGTACAAAAGCCTTGGTTGGTGGGGACACGCAGGAAAAGTGGCAATGAGGCTTGGACGGGAAAAAGAAGCAAGAGCCTTTATGGAAAAACAGCTTGAAGAATACATAGATGATGAGCTCCACGAGCAAGCAGCAAGAATTGCAAAAACCCTTGGAGATAATAAAACGTACCTGAGAGAGATGAGGCTTGCAATTGAAGAGCTTTCCGAAAAAGAACTTTACCTTGCCGCAGGAAAGCTTGCAGACAGTGCAGGATTTGAAGACCTTGCAAAAGAACAATATGAACTTCAGATAAAAAAGTACAAAAAAAATGACCAGTTCGACCGCGCAGCAGATCTGGCAGTCAGACTTGGCCAGAAAAAACGCGCAGTATTCTTCTATGAGCAGGCAGGAATGTTTCAAGAAGCTGCAAGCCTTTCAGAAGAGATAGGGGATAAAAAGTCCGCAATAAAAAACTTTGAGAGAGCAAGATTTCCCGCTGCCGTAGCCCAGATTGCAGAACAAGAAGGCCAGCTTGAAAAAGCCCTTGAAAACTATATGGAATTGGAAGATAGGCAAAAAATAGCAAAGGTTGGAAGAACGCTCGCACTAATCGCAAAAGATGAAGAGAGATACGATGATGCCCTAAAATATTATTTGATTGCAGCAAAAGCGAGCGATGAAGAAATAATCCACGAATACCTGAGCGCTGCAGAATGCGCAGAGAGAGCAAACAAATACTCCCTTGCACTGAAACTTTACGATCAGTTTGACAACACATACTTAAAAGTCACAGACCCGGGACTTGTGAAATTCAAACGAAGAGCAAGAATTGCAGTCAGCAGATTGTTTGAACAAGGAGAGCTTGAAAAAGCAGTCGATGTTGCAGGGGTTATAAGCAAGAAATACCAGGATGCTATAAGAAAAAACGCAAATGCGATAAGACAGGCAGCAATGCTTAGAAGATAATTCAGCCAATGAATTCTCAAAAGATGAATTTTCAAAAAAGCAGAAACCTTCAAGATCGACAGATTCACTGAGAAGTAATAAATTTTATACAAGGTTTTATAAATGACCTATGTTGAGGTACAAATATGAGAAACAAAAAAACAATCAGGAACATACTCTTGAACTTTGGGGCAGCTGTGGGCATTTCAGGATGCATATCAATGCCAGAGCCTTATGATCCTGCAACAAGCCTTGAAGCAAAAATGGTCGCACAAAATGTCAGAGACCAAGTCAAAAAAGAAGGAGTGGCATACAGCAGAATAGTGGGCGTTGAAGGCCCAAGATACCAGGCTGTTATGAGCGTAAACGACAATCTGTACCTGGTAGACGTGATAGACAAGGAGGATGACGGCGAGCCTGACGCACTCTTAGTGTATGCAGAAAAAACAACAAAAGAGGCAAAAGAAAAACTCCCAAAAGCAAAAGGAAACCTGGTAAACTTCGTTCTTGGAGTTCACGGGCAAAGATTGTTTGAAATACACGACAGAGGCCTTAACGGCTATGCTGAAGAGTCATCAATACAAGAAGAATTCAGAAGGGAAAAACACGTTTCAAACATTGCAGATGTGCAAAGAGTATACTCCCAAGCAATAAAAGAAGTATTATCCTTCTACAACAAAAAAGAATGAGGAGCGAGAGAATGAGAAGGGGCGGGCTGAAAAAACTGCTCTATGGCGCGGCCTTGATTGCAGGGACTGCAACCTCAAGCGGATGCTTTGCAATAAACAAGCTAGAGGATATTCT
>RFLK01000036.1 GCA_003694525.1 Candidatus Woesearchaeota archaeon | reverse complement strand
TGGACGATGCTCATTTGCGCTTTTACTTCCGGTGCGGGTTCGCTCACGTGCGCTGTTAGTAGTTGTTGTCCTGGAAGGCTCCCTGATTGCGCAAGGAACTTTGATAGGGCAACTGATACTGCGTGAGGTATGCTCTCTATCCTTTTTGGGCCAAAGCCGTACGGTTTGTCGCTTTTTATACTGTTGAGGTGTTTTCTGATGGCGCCAACATCTCCTCCCATCTCGAGGTATTTGCTGATTAAAACTCCCATCATTGCAGTGAGTCCTGCAATTTCAGTTCCTATAGGGGATAGGTTTGTGAAAACCTTTCTTACTTGCCCGTTGTGGTGGTCTATGTGCACGTGAAGAGGCCCGTATCCTGTCTCAAGCTTGTAGTATACAGAGCCAACTCCTTCTGCTTCATCGATTTCTGCAACTTTTGGTTTCTTTTCTGCTTCTTTCGGTTTTGTGTTGAGCACCTGTTGGCTCTTGCAACCGTCTCGGTACACAGTTATCCCTTTGCACCCGTATTCCCACGCTTTCATATATGTCTCTTTTATGTCCTCGACCGTTGCAGAGTTGGGCATATTTATTGTCTTTGAGACTCCGTTGTCAGTGTATTTTTGGAAAGCTGCCTGATGCTTTACGTGGTATTCCACGTTGACATCGTGAGCGCTTGCAAAGATTCTTTGTATCTCTTCTGGTATCTCTTTTATGCCTCGCACTGAGTTGTGGTTGTTCTCTATCTTTTTCCATAGTTCTTCTGGTTTTAGTCCGAAGAAGTTATTCTGCTCCGCTATGCTGTAGAATAGGGGGTTCACTTCGTGGTACACGTCTTCTTCTTTTGGCTTCTCTCCCCTCTTCAGTGCATCAAGAGCCTTTGCGTTATATCTTGTGTATGCTATGCTGAAGAATGGCTCGATTCCGCCCCCTTGAAGCCCTGCGCATATGGCGATTGTCCCTGTGGGC
This sequence comes from Candidatus Woesearchaeota archaeon, assembly GCA_003694525.1. GTDB lineage: Archaea > Nanobdellota > Nanobdellia > Woesearchaeales > ARS49 > J152. The sequence continues at coordinate 3,104 of RFLK01000036.1, read as the reverse complement.
GCTATGGTTGTTCTTGCGCAGTTTCGCGGTCTGCCCTTTGCCCACTCTTTGTGGTAAGGCCCGCTCTCATCGTATATGCTGTCTTTGAAGTTGGGGAACACCCCTCTCTCAAGTGCCAGCTCTTCTGATGCCTCAAGGCTTTTTTCGCTTATGAATCTCATAAGTTCTTGTGCTTTTTCAAGCGCCTCTTCGCTGTCATAAGGTATTTTTATGAGCGCAAGCATCTCTGCCCAGCCCATAACGCCCAGGCCTATGCGCCTGTTTCCTTTTGCTATCCTTTCTATTTCTTTTAGCGGGTAGTTGTTAACATCTATGACGTTGTCAAGGAATCTTATGGTGAGCTTTACTGTCTCACCAAGCCTTGCATAGTCTATCTTTCCCATCACTACGAATTTTGACAGGTTTATCGATCCAAGATTGCATGGCTCGTAGGGTAGAAGCGGTTGTTCTCCGCAAGGGTTTGTGCTCTCTATCTCTCCGAGCTTTGGCGTCGGGTTTGACAGTGAGTTGTTTATGTTGTCAAGCCAGATCATTCCAGGGTCCCCGCTTTTCCAAGCGTATTCGCAGATCATATCGAAGACTTCTCTTGCGTTCAGTTTTCCAACCGGCTGTTTTGTTTTTGGGTTTATCAGGTCGTAGTCCTCTCCGTTTTTGACGGCGTTCATAAATTTGGAGTCTACGGCGACAGAGACGTTAAAGTTTTCAAGCTTGCCTTCTTCTGCTTTGTGTTTTATGAATTGTTTTATGTCGGGGTGCCAGTATGGGAGTATTCCCATATTCGCGCCTCTGCGAGTTCCTCCTTGTTTGACTTCTTGTGTTGCATAGTTTATTATGCTGAAGGGGGATATCGCGCCGGACGCGACGCCCTTTGTGCTCTTAACTTTGTCTCCGGATGGCCTTACTCTGCATCCTGAAAATCCTGTTCCTCCGCCGCTCTTGTGTATGAGCATTGTGTTTTTGACAACATCGCCCCATCCTTCTATCGAGTCTTCAATTGGCAGAACGTAGCAGGCAGAGAGTTGCTGAAGTTCTCTTCCTGCATTCATCAGGGTTGGGCTGTTTGGTAGAAAGTCAAAGTTTGCGAGAGCGTCGTAGAATTGGTTTGCAACTTTCAGGACTGCCTCTCTCGCTCTTTGAGAGTTCTCTAGCATCTTGTACATGTTTGATATGAATCTTCTGTGGTTTTCGTCTTTCTCATCGTGATTTTCAACACCTGAGTGTATTAGCAAGAGTTCACTTTTCTCAGAATTGCCCACATCAACCCATTCTTGTTTGTATTTTACTCCTGCAAGTATTTGGTCTCTTGGAATATCCGGGTGGTATAGCAGTTCTGCAAGCGCGATGTTTTTTGCAACTTCCCAAAGCCATTGTTCAACAGAGGGCGCATCTCGCAAGTATCTGTCCTTTATGACCTTTTTCTGGTTTTCTGTTAGCGGTATGTTTCCAAAGGGTGGTTTGTCCCAGTCGTGCGCTGCTTCATTTCTTGTTGTTGTCATTATTGCACCTCCATTTTTTTGAGCGTTTTTATCGCTTCTACGAATTGGTTTGCGTGTCTGAACTTTTTGTACACGCTTGCAAATCTCACATAGGCGACCTCGTCAAGCTCTGCAAGAGATTCCATTACAAGGGTGCCGATCTTTCGGCTCTTTATCTCTTCTTTTCCCATATCTCTTAGCGTCGCTTCAATGTCATTGACCACCTTTTCTATTTTTTCTCTTTTAACAGGTCTTTTCTCGCAGGCTCTCATAACTCCCTTAAGCACTTTTTCCCTTGAGAAAGACTCGCGTCTGCCGTCTTTCTTTACGACTATGATATCTGCCATCTCTATTCTCTCGTATGTTGTGAATCTTTTGCTGCACGATGCGCACTCTCTTCTTCGTCTTATGCTGCAGGAGTCAGGTGTCACTCTGCTGTCCACGACTTTGGTGTTTTCTTTTTGACAATACGGGCACTTCATTGCAATCACTCGAGGAGAATCCCCCTTTTTGACTCACTCTCTAGTAAAAACCACAATATGTTGTGGTTTGTTTTTCTTCTGACTACTAGAAAGCGCAATTGTTATTTAAGCATTAGCGGTCTTGAATGTATAGGCTTTCAAATAATTTTTCACTATTCTTGATCTACTTGTTGGTGAAACCAAGTGTTCTCTCTGCAGCGTGTTGACTCTCTTTGCGGTTTTGGCTCTTTAGATTTTCAAGGAGTTATTGAAAGAATTGTGTGCAGACGATAAGGGGTTTACAGAAGGACTGCATTGACCGTGCCGTCCTGTCCAGGTCTTGATGTGACTTTTGCGCGTCCTGCCTCTGTTTCGATTATTGCTCCCTTGACTATTATGTTTCGTCTAACAAAGTGCCTGTTTGCCTGCACTTCTTCCACTCTCTTAACTTTGCTTTTCAAGAATTTCTTGTTTTTTGGGTCGTACACGTTTGCAATGCTTGCTGTAAGGACTCTTGCTTTTCTGGAGCCTCCTTTAGTTCTTACAGTCTTTATCTTGGTCCCTTCTGCGACTTTTGTGCTTGTTGGAAGGCGGCCTATTGCGTGCTTTCGCTTTCCTGCAACCTGCTTGTATCTGCCGCCTGTCGGCTTCCTGTTTCTCTTACCGTGCTGTATTACAACCATGCTACTGCGTCCATCACTCCTATTTAAAAAGGTTTCGCTCGCTAAAGGCTTTAAAAGGATTCATTCAGCTTCATTTCAGTTCCTTGTGGAATACGAACCAGTCGAATACGAAGAATTTGATTATCAGGAGGAATCCTGTGACTGTTATTATTGACAATATGTAGTGGAGTCCGATTGTTGTGAGTGTTTTGACGAGAGTGAGGTTTGTTGCAAAAAAGATAGCAGTTAGCATGCAGAATCTTGCAAATCTTCTGTGTTTCTTATCGTCTACTTTGAAGATGTATTTTGCAGCAATTATGAAGTTGACGCAGGTTGTGACGCTTGCTGCTATGAAGTAATTTATGAAATAGTTTATTGAGAAGTATTCTGTTATGAGGTAGGTGAATGCTATTCTGAATATGAATCCGCCGACGCCTCCGAATACGAATCTGAAGAATAGCGGTGTTAGGAATGTGTCGCGGAAAAGGCACCACGCGCGTCTCATA
>RFLK01000035.1 GCA_003694525.1 Candidatus Woesearchaeota archaeon | reverse complement strand
GGAAATACACTATGAAAAAAACCCCTATGCTCAAAAAAAGAAGGGACTATCTTAGTTATTGGGAAAATCCTGTTGATAGTGCTGTTTTTATGATCAACATCAGGAAGCAAAGAGCCCAGGGCTGCAAGAGCAATAAAAACAAAAGGATTGAAATTGAAAAAATTGGAAAGAACTATTCCTGCAAGAACTCCAATAGCCATATGAGTGTTGACCATCATACTTGCTGGCTTTCAAGGCGAGAGAGCTCCTCTTCAGGATCTGCCTTGTACACGCGATTTGCAACAAACTCCAAACGATCAAAGAAAGTGTTCTTCTTAGCGCGGCCAATGAACCTGAACTGCTCTCCAAGCAGATCAACCTTCACCTTCTCAAAAGAGTCGGGAGACTTGTGGAAAGACAACATCCCCTCTTTAGATTTGCCAAGAAGCTTTTCAGCCTGGTTCCTAAACAAAACAACCCTTATATTATCAGATCCATCATCAACAAAAACATTTACAAGATAACTATAATCCGGCTCCTGCACTCCGTGCTCATTACAAGCCCACTGGCCCTCAACATCCTTCAAGCGAGAACTACACTTAGGACAAACCTCAAAAAATTTAGGATCAAAAACCTGAACAACAGTCCCCATAATCTCAACCTGCTCCTCACTCTCAACAAGATCGCTCAACTGTTTTCTCTTAGCAGAGTCTCTTGACATAACCTCAGGAATATCCCCTTCAGGCTCAAGATCAACCCTGCTATACTCGTTAAGATGAAGCTCCTTATAACCTCGTTGGCTTTCACGAACCATCGCCCCTGTAATCTTGACAGGCTCTCCAACTGCGAGTTCATTCAGCAAATCAGCCTGCTTTCCCCAACAGACGACACGAACAAAACCAGTATCATCCCCAAGCATAAAACTGCCAACTTTTCCTGCAGAGCCGTCCGCACGCTGAAACTCCCGCACCTCATAAATCTGAGTCACACGGCCCAAAACTTCTGCGTTTCTCATTCCCGGAAGCAAATCCTTAATCTTGCCACTTCCGGCCTCAAAAAGCTTTACTCCAAGCTCGTTGGCAATAATGTGAGCTGCGCCTTCCTTGGATATAAGACCTGAGAGCGAGGCGCACTTCTCATCCACCTTGCGCATAATCTCCTCTTCTGACAATCCTGCCTGCTCCTTCAAACGAGCTACAATATCCTGCAAAGGCATCCTAATCATATCACACCCCATCCTGCCAGATGCCACCAATAATATAAAGATTTGGATACTCTGGACATCTAACTTTGATTTGAATCAAGCGACTGGCCTGGAAGGAACAACACATAACACGCGCTGTCAACATTAAACGGCACTTTAAATGTGAACCTGTCACCTGAACGCTCAACAGACCATCCCTGAGGAACATCTTTTGCGCAAGATTCAACATCTGCTGAGAGAGCGCAACGCTCTGCAATAGACTCCAACACTTCATAAGAGGCAACATACCTCTCAAACATATGAGGGAAAATAACATCAAAAGAAGGTCTTACCGAAAACACCAGACCCTTTCTTGAGAATATCGTTGGCTTGAGAGCAACGCCTTTGACCCTTCCTTTCTCAAAATAAAAAACAAAATTGTTCAAAGGAGCGCTCACACCTTCCGCCTTTCGATTATACTCTAACAAGTACTTATCAATCTCTGAATTAAGCTCTTTTGACAACGCATTGAAAAGGTCGTGGGATAACAACACTCTCGGATTATCAAAAGAATTGAGGACAGAGCAGCCAACCCCTTCAAAGCCCTGCAAAGAAGGTTTTCTTATCGAACTTAACGCTACCTTCTCAATAGATCTTCTCGCAGCGCTTCTAACAAACGCCTCATAAAGTCTTACTTGAGACTCCACTTCCAATATGCTCTCCTGAAGCTCACCCAATTGTTTAGAGTTTATAGCATCCCACTTCTTTGAAACCTGCAAATAAAGCATTGCAGACCCCGCAAGAGTAATCAAAACGAGCAAGGCAGCATAATCCAAACCCTTGCTATTCACAATATCACCTCGCAAGATCCCATGATAAAATCACCTCAACATCCATGAACTCAACACCATCCTCTGATGCAAAAAAAACTCTCTTATTGAAACTTTCAGGCCATTGCGTCAAATCTTTTGGAGGCCGGACCTTCAAAACACAAGAACGCCCCTTGCAAAAAGCCGAATTTCCTTCGACATCAAACCCCCTCTCATTGAAAAAAACCCCCAGACTTGAAGCTCGCGATCCGATATCGTCAAGCCCTGCATACTCATAAGCCCAATCAGAGATAAGGCTCTCAACCTCCAAAGATTGAACAGACGAATGAATTTTCAACTGGCTTTGTGAGATATAGCTTTTTATAAGGAAGAAATAGACAAAAAAGAGCACCAAACCTATTATAAATACTGAAATCAAGAAGTTTATGGCTTGCGCGCCTCCCTTATCATTCAAAATCATACTCATAAGGATACACCTGCTCCAATTTAACGCTCACTTTTCTGCCATCTTTCATCAACTGCCTCTCTGATACAAACTTCTGATACTTTATGGGTGCAAGAGGCTCAGCCACATCAAAAAAATCCCTGTTACCAACATACTCCTCCCCATCATAAGACATACGATAAGCAAAAGGCTTTTCTGAAAGATAAAGCGAAGCTGCTTGCCTGAAATCATCACGAACAACTTTTCGAGATCCCAAAAAAGGATCAAAGACGGACACCTTATTAAAAAGCCTATGCTCTGCAATCTTTGCTTCCAAAACTTGAGGCTGAACAACACTCTTGAACATCCCTTGAGGGAATGTTACAAGCGCAATTACAACAAGCGCCGTGAGCGGAATGTAAAAGAACCAATACACTATATCCGCCAACACCCAAACACCCTTGCTCATCCTAAAATCCTCCTTATAACATCGCCAATTCTTGAACGAACAAGAGGGTCTCTTGCAGACCTTGGAAGATCAAAAAACAAAGCAGACTCCTCCTCTTTCAAAACTGCCAACTCGTCATCAGGCCCCACGAGTTCTGCACTCAATGGAACAATCGCAAAACCCTCAATGGCCTCGTCCTTCAACTCCTTGACTATGCGACAGGCAAGAAGTGAAGAATTGCCAACAAAATAAACCTTCAAAACGGGCCTTGTCTCTTTTGCGCGGGCATAAATGCTGACATCTCCTGAAAAGATCTTAACAGCAGAATCGCCAAGCTCTGAGAGAGCATCATAATCAAGAGATCCTTTGAAGTCAACTCTCCCTTCAGGGCAAAAAACCCCATTAACATCAAAATCGCCAATGCCAAAATAATTTCCCGACTTGAAAAGTGAAAACCGTCTATTTTTGGGAACAGAGCCTTCTTTGATGCTCAAAACATTGTCTCTTGTAATCCAAAACTTGCGAGCATCTTCAGGAGAAGAATCATACACCAAGACACTATCATCGTCAAGAAGAACATTAAACTCTGGAATTAGATACTCAACTCTTGCATTTATCCCAGGCTTTAAAGCCTGCAAAGAATCCACAGCCAGAGCAATATCAACAGCAAAAAATTGCTTTTCAAAAGAAGTGGATGAGCCAATATCGTGTAATCTTGCAAAAAGCAAGGAAAACACAACAGCAGCAATTAAAATAACAAAGAGGGGCTCCAAGAAAAGGCTCGGATCAACACCTTTCCTATTCCAAAACAATCTTTTCACCATCATACCTTAAAACAACTGTCTTTTTATCCCCAAAGATGCGCACGCGAGAATAAACAAAATCCCTGTCATCAAAAGACTTGCAAGAAGTCCTGTGGAGCTCATCCTCAAACAAACACAGGCAAGCACTGCCAGAGCAAAGCTTTTGAGCTCCAAAAGAGCCCTTAGAATATGCGAAAAGAGTGTAAGCCTCCCCTCCTTGCAAAGGAACCACTATCTTTCCGCTCTCCAAACTCTTAACCTCTCCTATAACCCTCTCAAAATCCTGCTCAGCAGGGCTTTTAGAAGGCCCGAACAAATTATACAACCCAACCAATATTGAAAGCAAAATAAGAGCTACCAGAATATGAGGCAAAAATTTCAAAAGAAGTTCAAACACTGCAAACTGCCCCTTTTTCATACAGACTACCGACTAAAACAAGTTTATAAAGATATCCTAGCGCTCGCAACAAACAGTATTACAATCAGGCCAAACGCCGGGCACAGAAGTAGAACCTTCAGGGCAAGAAGACCCTTCTGCACAAAAACGACCCAAAATTATATTATTGCACTTTTTCAAAGCATCTGGAGAGGTCTGCTTTTGAAATTCACCATAACCTTTTGCCCCTGCAGTCGCCTGCTGTCTGAAAAGCAAGATTACAACAACCAAAACCACAAGACCTATTAGAATCATAACAATCGTGCTGGTTGCGATCTCTGCACCCTTTTTGTCCATTTGAATAAATAATCAGTGCTTGTTTTTAAGTTTAGCGGCAAAGGCGAGTCCCTCTCGGATATATCAAAATAGAATCTCTTGGATAACTCTCCTTTTTTGTGCAAACTTCATACACCCCTGGCATTAGCGGGAACCTTGGCTGATTATAATACCAAATGGAGTTTGAAAGAGAAGGGTTGTTGACCTTAACCTTTGATAGCACATCATCCAATTCAACGCGAGAGCCAGGGCCCAGATCAACAATAGCGCACAAATACGCATCAGACGGTCTTGAATCCCAACAAGCAGACAAAACTTCAACCAACTTGTTAACAACGTCCTCTTTAGCGCCAGAGATTTTTATAATCGGAACTCCACTCCCTCCTTGCTGACCCTCTTCTGGAAGAACATCAAGGACGCCCTTTTCCTTAAACACGCTTTTTACGTGCGCATAAAGAGGCTGTCCAAACACGAACAAGACAATCAAAATGGCAGCAAGGCCCAAAATTATCGCAATAATAGGACTGATACTGCCCTTTTTCACTTCAACCTCCCCAAAGGACCGAGAGTTGCCTTGCCACTTTTTAAAGCTAGCCAGACCAAAAAAGCAATTGCAAAAAGTCCAAGAATCAAACCTATAATAAAAGCCCAACCAGGCAACTCCTGACCTGCACTATTAAAAAAAAGCTTCAATCTCCTATAATGACTGCGCATCTCTCCCTCCTTTCAACTCCGGGAATTATTCCAGAAGCATATTTTTTTTCAGTCCCTCCAAGGTCTGTTGTTATCTTATCATACTCTGCTAGCTGAACAACACCTGAAAGCTTCCCTTCCTTGGTGAAGGGATCTGCAACAAACAGAACGGCCCAAGGCTCGTCTAAAGTGAAACCGGCATATTGCAACTTGTACTTCCAATCCTCTCTTACGCCTTCAGACAAGAAGTTCATATAAGATTTTCCCTCAACTTTTTCAACTTCCATAAACGGGGCCAGCAAAAAGCCCCTTTTTATCTCAGGCTCTGAAAACAAACTCTTAACATCATCGCCAAAAACCATCCTTGAACATAAAATGCAAATATAATGGCCTGCTTTTCTTCCTTCAAAAGCCCTGGAATAAACATTAGTCCAAATCCTTGGATCTAATTCCAACTCACCTCTCCAACCCTTATCAAAACAATCAACAAGCTCATCAGAGACCAGCCTCATCAAAGACCATTTGTAATAATCCTTTTCCCTCGGCTTGAAGTGATCGCTTGCAGATCCCCCTGTGCTTATTGCATAATCCGCTGACTTGTACGACTCAATCCTTTTCTTGGCAAGGGGAACTATGGGCTCAAGATCACTCAACCCTATATTCATCCTCTTCATCTTACAAGATGCAGGAATTGAAAGACCTGCCTGACGCCCAATTGAAGATAACAGAACACTGAACCTGCACTCAGATTTTTCAGATGATCCTATAAGAACATCACGAACAGCAGGAAAAACAACAACCAAAATAACAACAAAACCTGCCAAAATTGCGATTATTGAAACCAAAATTTGAGGAGTTATCCCTCTCACATTAGGAAAAAG
>RFLK01000034.1 GCA_003694525.1 Candidatus Woesearchaeota archaeon | reverse complement strand
TTATAATCGAGCCTGTCAAAAGGAGTTGGAGATATCAAATATTGCAAGTATGCGATTATGATTCCTGCAATCGTTCCGCAGACAAGCCCTCTCCAAGTTTTATGGCTTCCGAGAATTCTTTTTCCGCCTATTTTTTTGTTAAAGTCTATTGGGGATTTCCAGTGCGGAAAGATAATGCGCGCAAACACCGGAGTCATATTGGCAACGTATGCTGGAAGCATGAAATACAATAGCGAGAGTATTTGCAGGAAGGTTGCGATGTTATCACCTGCATTGTAGGACTCTTGATGATTATTTAAAGTTTTGTTCGAAGATGATTGTCTTTATGCCTTGCAGAACTCTCCTGCCTGTGCAATTCTCTCCTGTTGTTCGTAAGAGAATTCAAGTTTTCGCCTTGCCAAAATCAAGGGACCGTCATGTTCTTTTCTATTTTTCCACAAGTATAGCTTTTTGCTTGTAGTGTTTCTCGGATGGTATCTCTCTCCTTCTATGTGGCTGTAGTCAAAGTTTATTGTGCCAAATTCGACTTGCACTATGCTCTCATCTAATCTTTGGCTCTCTGGCTGGAAGTATTGGAGCTCTCCTGTGTGAGATGCGTGGACTGCATACTTCTCCTCAGGCCTGAGACTGAGCATTTTGAAAACGTCATTCTCATCGTAGTATTTTAGAGATCTTCCATTGGCTTTGAAGTGCGCTTTTTTGGCTGCGCTTCTCCAGAAAGTGTTTCCGTCTTTCAGGAATACTATCGCCACTTTTTCAAATTGCGCTTTTGCAGAGCTCACAAATCTTTTGAAGTTGTCGCATCCATAAGCCCTGTCTGCAAGAAGAACTATTCCTGATGGTTCAACTTTTATGTATCTGGAGACAAAAGATCCTAAGATGTTTTTTTCTACTGGCTCGGCTCGCTCTCCTGCAAGGCTGAGTTTTTCCACTATGTATTCGAGCATTTGCCTGCGTTGTTTTGTCTTGTTTGCTCTCATTTTATCCTTATGCTCTCTAAGTTCCTTGGTGCTAGTGTTTCAAGTCTTCCTTGTTTGTGAAGCGCGGATGCAAGGTCTATCACTTTGCTGGCCTCGCCGTGCTGTACGATCACTTTTTTGGGCCTTGGCTGGCATTTGAATATGAAGTTCATAAGTTGTTTTCTATCAGAGTGGTCTGATACTGCTACTTTGACGACTTCAAGTTTTATTGGCGTTACTTGAGTTCGGCCGTCTTTTTTGTATATGAGCTCTGGTTCTCCTCCAAACACTCTTCTTCCAAGGGTTCCTTCGGGGAGATAACAGGTGAATATGACTGAGTTTTTGGGATTGTCTGCAAGGTTTTGAAGGTATTCTACGCTTGGGCCTCCGACAAGCATTCCGCTTGTTGCCATAATGACTGCAGGCCCTGTGTTTTCTATCACTTGCTTTCTCTCTTTTGCGCTTCCGACTCTTTTGAACATGGGGTGCAGGAAGGGGTTCTGATCTTTGTGGAATATTGCTTTTCTTAAGTGCGTGTTTAAGAATTCAGGATAGGCTGTGTGTATTGCTGTAATGTCCCAGACCATTCCATCTATGTATACTGGAATCTCTTCAAGCTCTCCTCTCCTGACCATTTGTTCTATCATCACCATTATGTCCTGCGCTTTTCCGCTTCCAAGAACAGGCATCAGGACTTTTCCCCCTCTCTTTATTGTCTCCTTGATGTAATTGCAGAGCAGCTCATCTGCCTCTCTTGCAGGAAGGCCTATGTCCTGTCTTCCGCCGTAAGTGCCTTCCATTATTACTGTTTCAAGTCTTGGAAATACTGTGTGTGCAGGATCAAACAAGGGTGTTCTTCCATACTTTAGATCGCCTGTGTACAGAAGGTTGTGCAATCCGTTGCCTATGTGCAGGTGAGCCATGCTCGAACCTAGGATGTGGCCTGCATTGTAGAGTGTGAGTCTGACATCAGGAGTTATGTCGCTAACTTCCTCCCAGTTCAGTGTTATGCAGTGAAGAACGAATTGTCGCACATCTTCTATGTCATAGAGGGGCTCCTTGTTCTCTGATTTTGCTATTTTCACAGTGTCAAGCATCAATAGGGCTGCAACATCTCTTGTCGGCTCTGTGCAGTATACAGGCCCTCTGTAGCCCATTTTGTAAAGGTATGGTATGAATCCTGAATGGTCAAGGTGCGCGTGCGAGAGCACTATTGCGTCCAACTGTTGTATGTTGAATTCAGGAGCATCAAGTATCGGGTACATATCAGAGCCTTCTCCTGCAACGTTTATTCCGCAATCAAGCAGTATTCTGGATTCAGGGGTTTGAAGCAGTATGCAGGATCTTCCCACTTGTCTTGCCGCTCCAAGATGTGTTACCCTCACCCATTCGTTCTTTTTTTCTCTTAGCCATCCATCGTATATTCTGTGGCCTATTTTGTCAAGAAGTTTTCTTCTATAGTCTGAGTTTTCGTAAATTACTGTTCTTATGTTCTCTATTATTTGGGATCTGAGTGCAGGGGTTCTTCTGACTATTGGAACCCATAATACTTTTTCTCGTATCTCCTTTAGAAGCGATCCTTGTTTGCCTATTGCAAGGCCTGGTTTTTCGGCCTCTATTATGACTCTTGACCTTTGAGGATCGAAAAGCACTTGGCTGATTCCTGCTTCTTCCGGTATTATTTTTTTGATTTCTTTTTCTGCTTGGGTGGCATCAGGCTTAGCATAAAGTAGATTCATGCGAATAGTATCATGAAACAGATAAGTTTCTTGGGTGACCATACCTATATGT
>RFLK01000033.1 GCA_003694525.1 Candidatus Woesearchaeota archaeon | reverse complement strand
TGCAATTGTAGTTTACGCATGCAGGTGTGAATGCGTCTCTTGGTTTTGCAGTGCAATCTGCTGCGCTTTCGCATTCTTTTTTTGAGCAGGCTGCGAGAATTACAAGCAAAGCGATCGAAAACACAACAAGTATGCGCGCCCACCTCATTTTATATTAGTGATAGAAGATGAGTATATAAGTTTAGCGAAAATAAGTTTTGCGCAATTTCAGCGTATGCGCTCGAATTCTTTTACTATGAACCAAGCAAATACTATCATTACAAGCGCTCCTGATAATATGTACCACATACCGGTCTGCGCATCGCTTGTTATGCTAAAGTACAATCCAACGCCCAATAGTACAGTTCCCAACCATAAGAATTTGTCCAACACGAGTTTCATTATTTCAAACTCTTCGTGAGCTGCAAGTTTTCTTTTCGCTTCTCCAAGGTGGGTTGGCGTGTGGATGTGTTTTCTGCGACCTGTGCTTTTCGCTCTTCCCGAGGCTCTTTTTTGTTTTTTTCTCTTTGCCATTATTGTACCTGAACGTGTATGAATTCGGTTTCAACAAGCTTGCTCTCATCAGGGAAAGACGGATCAAGCTCATCGCAAGTGTCAGCCTTGTACAATCTTAACTCAAGCCTGTATGTGTCTCGCTCTCCGCTTGTCACGTGCAAAGTTACTGGAGATACGTATATCTCGTTTGGTTGCAGGGGTGTTTTGGGAGGGAACTTTGAGAACCATTTGACATCGCCGTACACTACGCTTGAACCCTCTCCCTCGCCAGGACAGGAATTGTCAGGAGAGAATGCTGCCTGGCACACTACATCTGCAAGAAAACAACGCGAAGCAGATTCAGTATTCCTTATTCCTATAACGAATTCTTCCTTGCTTCCCAATTTTACTTCAATGTTTTTTCCTTTGCTAAAACCTATAACTTTGTTTTGGGCGAGGAACTCTTCTTCAAGTCTTTGCTGGACTTGTCCGAGTTGTTCTTCTATTTGGCTTGTTGCTCCTCCGAACAGATTTTTTATGAATGCTATTCCAAGACCTAATACTGTTATTGCAATTATTAGAACGACAATCGCTGTAATTGACAACTCTAAAGCTCCGCGCTTGTTCATCACACACCTCTTTTTACTGCTTGAATGGTAAGATAGTTTTTAAACATTGTGTGTCTACGTCTTAGTGGTTGATGCACTCTGCCCGTTTATCGGCTCTGCAGTGCAATCGCACAATGCAACACCCCTGTCTGATGTGAATGAGCATTCAAGTGCAGGTGTTGTAAACTTTCCTTTGGTTATGTATAGCTTGCCGTCAGACTGTCCATAAAGGTCAAGAGTTATGCGGGTCATTTTCATAGGATCTGGGGGAATTCTGACAACTGTTTCAGCATTGAATGTTAGCAGGGAGTTCGCATCTTGCTCTTTGACAAGACCTCTTCCGTGAATCATATCGATCGAGCCTATTGTCCTCTCAGTTCCGTAAGTGTAGGTTGCAACCCTCTCATTCCCGCCTGTGCTATACCCGCTCGTCACTGCAAGTGTCTGACCTACAACTGAGTGGTATAGTTCTGCTGCAATGCGCGTGCACTCGCCTTCTGGAAATCTTACTGCTCTCACTTTATAGAACTTGTTTATCAGGTCTGAAAGAGTGTATGCGTGAAATTTTCTATCTTGAGATTCTTCATCTTCTTGCAAGATAGGCAGGGGTTGCAACGCATTTGACGCGTTTCCTGTCGGAGTTTGCAATCTCACTGATAGCAACGCAAAAAGCAGCACAAGGAAAACGCTTGCTATAAGCATTGCTTGCTTTGAGATGGCTTGTCTGTGCATCTTCCCCCCTTTTTATTGTTTTAAAGAAGCAATAATATAAATATGTTCCCTTAGAAACTGCTGCCCACGGTATTCATTCTTTTTTCTTCAGGCAGATGTATACTGACAGGTCGCTTCTTGAAAGTCCTGTTCGCTTGCGTATTGCAATGCAAGGTCCTTGCATTGGGCACTCGCCAGGTTTGCTGCCATATTGCGGCATAAGCAAGGAGCAGTATGACACTTGTTTTTTGCCTTCAATGTGCCACATTCTGTATCCATCGCTGGCATCTTCAGAGCATTTCTTAACGCTGTCATCAATTGTCATTTTTCCTATCAAAACAACCCACAATATAATTTTTACTTATTTTTACTTATATTGTTCAGAAGATTTTTAATGTTTGATCTCGCAAGCTCATATATGGATGTTTTTTCGTTGTGCACGCAGAACAAGTCCAATTTCACGATCACTTCTGGAATGTTCAGCAGGTATTTGAAGAGCCCTTTTCTTGTGTGGTGCGATGCCCACGCGCCAGAGCGTGAGCGCGACCCTCCGAATGCGTTTCTTCAATTGCTTTTCAGCAGGTCTGCAAAAATTCGCTCAAAAGCTTGCAAGAGTGCAAAGGCTGTTGATGTTCAAAGCGGTTCTATAAAGGATGTTTTCAAGTCCGTGCTCGATGCGTGCAGAAAAGGGGAGCTTGCAATTGCAAATGCTCCTTTGATATTCTGGCCTGAAGGTCTTCAGGGAAGCGCTGATGTTCTCGAAAGATCTGAGGGATTTAGCGTGTTTGGAGATTATCAGTATAAGGTTAAGCTGGTCAAGGGTGCAAAGCGCATAAAGAGGGACTATTGTTTGCAGGCTGCTTTCAATTCTTACATACTCTCATTAATTCAAGGCTCAGAGCCCGATTCTTTTGTCATAGTTAATCGGGATGGAAAGGAAGTTGAGTTTGTTTATGAGGATTACAAGAAGGACGTTGTTGAAGCAATCTCAAGCATAAGGGAGATTCTCTCAGGAAAGAGGGTAAGCCCGTGCGTTAAGGATGCGTCTTGGCCTTGGGAGTCTTATATTGTCAAGTGCGCGTTGAAAAGCAGGGACGTCTCGCTCATACCTCACGTTGGAAGGTCTTTAAAGCGCCAGCTTGCGCAAAAGGGAATCAGAACGATAGATCAGCTTGCAGAGTTTGACGGGGAGCTTGACGTTCCGGATATGATTCGTAGAAGAATAATTGCATCCGCAAGGGCTTGGAAGCTTGGAGAGCCTGTTCTGATGGAAAAACCTTGCATTCCCCAGTCTTCTTGTGAATTGTATGTTGATTTTGAAGGAACGGACGAGGTTCCTACCGCAAAAGGCCTTGCAAAAACGGATTATCTTATAGGGGTTCTTGTTTGCAAGGGAGGTAAGAGCGAGTATTTATCATTCGTCTCACGGGATCTTGATGGAGAGGAGAGTATTTTTCGATCGTTTGTTCGACTGGCTTTGGAGAATGAAGGGCCGATTTATCATTACGGAGGCCACGAGCTCTTCAGGATTAAGACCCTTGGAAAGAAGTATTCTGTGGATGTTTCAAGCATAGTTGCCAGGATGATTGATGTTCTTGATGTTCTCAAGCAATCTTTTGCTTTGCCGACGATCTCGCTATCCTTGAAGGATGTTGCGCAGTACTTGGGTTTCAATTGGAGGGGTACTGCAAGCGCGCAGGATAGCATAGTGCTCTTTCTTGAGTTCTTAAAGTCTAAAGACGAGTCTGTTCTCAGCAGGATTGTCGATTATAATGAGGATGATGTTCGCGCAACAAGGGTTGTGAAGGAGTTTTTGTCAAAGGCTGTTTAGAAGAATTACTATGCAGATGACAGCATTTGAAAATAAATATTAATGTGTTTAACATTTTCTATTCTGTGAAAAGAGGAAAATCTGATTTGCTTCTTGTCGGCCACAGGGGAGC
>RFLK01000032.1 GCA_003694525.1 Candidatus Woesearchaeota archaeon | reverse complement strand
CTTTATAGCACACTTAAAAGAGCCAGCAAAATTCTTAAAAACAAACCCTCTGTCAAGAAAAGAATGCTTGACATAAACTACATAAGAAAATACCCCGAAGTTGTAAGAGAAAACCTAAAACGGCGAAAAGTGCCAGAATACCTGACCTTTCTTGACAACGCTCTAGAATTAGACTCGAAATGGAGAGAGCTGAAAAGAGAGGTTGACGCGTTAAGAGCAAGACGCAACGCATTATCTCAAGATATAAACAAAGCGAAAAAAGAAGGCGCTGATGCCACAACCCTGATACAGGAAGCTTCAAAACTTCCCAAAAAACTCGAAGAGAGAGAAGCAGAACTGTCAGATCTGCAAGAAAAACTCAAACTCTGCCTCTACAACATTCCAAATCTTGTTCACGACAGCGTACCATATGGAAAGGATGATACTGAAAATGAAGTAGTAAAGGTGGTTGGAGAAAAACCAGCCTATAAGTTCAAACCAAAATCCCACGTAGACCTTCTTGAGTTATGGAAACTTGCAGACATAAAAAGAGCTGCGAAGATATCGGGAGCCCGATGGGCATTTCTCAAAGGAAAGCTGGTAATTCTGGAGCAAGCACTCATAAACTATGCAATAGACTTCCTTTCAAAAAAAGGATTCGAACCCATAACCCCTCCACATATGATGCTTAAAACAGCATATGAAGGAGTAACATCCCTTGAAGATTTTGAAAGCGTAATGTACAAAATAGCAGGAGAAGACCTTTACGCAATCGCAACAAGCGAACATCCTCTCACAGCCATGTGGAACAATGAAGTTCTCACAGAGTCAGAGCTTCCAATAAAACTTGCAGGTTACTCTATGTGCTTTAGAAAAGAGGCTGGAACGCACGGAAAGGACACGAAAGGAATATTCAGAGTACACCAGTTCAACAAAGTAGAACAGCTTATAGTATGCAAACCTGAAGAGAGTTGGGATCTGCACGAAGAGCTTTTGGAAAACGCAGCAGAATTTTTCGAAAGCCTTGGCCTGCACTTTAGAATAGTAAACATATGCACCGGAGATCTTGGAATGGTTGCAGCAAAAAAATATGATATAGAAGCGTGGTATCCTGTGCAAAATGCGTACAGGGAAGTGGTTTCCTGCTCAAATTGCACAAGTTACCAAGCGGTCAGATCAAACATACGATATGAGCACGAAGGCAAAAGAGAATACGTTCACACCCTTAACAGCACTTGCGTTGCGACAACAAGAGCGCTTGCAGCAATAATGGAAAACTTCCAAGATGAGAGAGGAGTCATACACATACCGCAAGCGCTTCAAAAATACACAGGCTTCAAAACAATAGGAGGAGAAGAGTGAGCGGGCTTTCACCCTGGACCTGGATTGCAACAGGGCTTCTCGTTTCCCTGACATCAATAGCAATAGGCGATAGGATGATATTATTCGCATGGATAGGCCTTGCCTTTCTTGCAATAGGAGTTGCAAAGCTAGTATTCGTAACCATAACAACAGCGCAAAAAAGCCCTCTGGACATTCCAAAAGAAAAAGGAACAGTCCTCTGCACAAGATGTTACAGGCAAACGCGCGCAGATTACAACTTTTGCGGAATCTGCGGGGCACAATTGCGCAAAACTTATTAAGTAACCAAACAATACCAAAGTAAAAAAGGTGACCCATGAAAAAAGCAATGTTGACAATTCTAATTGCGCTTTCAATTGTCGCATGCCAGCAACCCCAACCACCACAAATGCCCGCGCCGAATGCGGTCTTTACAGGGAAAGCATACTGGGACCAACTGCCAACACCCCCTGCTTACCTTCTCAAACACGAAAAAGAAACAATAGGGACTGCAAAACTTGAAATATACTCGGGGGGAGTACCAATAAAAGATGGCGCAAGACCCAACGATCCTCTTGAGTACAGATTCATAATAACTCTAGCCGATGGAAAGCTGGCAACTCAAGAAGACAAAATCACAATACAACTCACAGAGATAAGATCTGACGGAACATTCGAGGTATACGGGACAGACAATATCAAAGGAATAAGCCCCGACAAGATATTAAGATACAACCCTCTAACCAAAAGCTGGATCAACTCCAAGGGCAGAGCGCAAAACTTTGCAGGAATCCAACGCTTTGAAGGTATCGTGATGAGCGAGGGAAAAGCAAAAACCTTTGAAAAAGAGCTCATAATAAGATAATCTTTAAGATAATTCGCGATAAAATAATTTATGACTTATAAATAAGCAGATAAGCGGTTTAAATAATGACTTTCTTAACACAATAAACTTATTAACCTTGCACAGAACAATACACAACATGATAGAGTTCGGGGTGTTCAAAAATGAGGATGCACTGGATGCAGAATGGCTTCCAAAAAACCTACCGTACAGAGAGACCCAGCACCACCAGATAGCAGCATGCATAAAACCGCTTCTTGAAGGACGAAATGGAAGAAACTGCCTGATATCCGGAGCTCCAGGAATAGGAAAGACCGCTGCAGTGAAACTGATTCTAAAAGAGCTGGAAGAACACCCTGATGTGAACGCTCCAGATATAGCAGTGCTTTATGTTAACTGCTGGCAAAAGAACACAACATACAAGATATTCATGGAATTATGCGAGCAACTAGGCTACAAATTCGTGCTTAACAAGAACAAAGAAGACCTTTTCAGAATAATAAAAAATCTCGTAAACAAGAGATCAGCAGTATTTGCATTCGATGAAGTGGACAAAGTTGTCGAATGCGACTTCCTGTACAACATCTACACAGACATACTAAAAAAAAGCATACTTCTTGTTACAAACACACCCCAATGGTACGATACTATCGACAGCAGAATACGCTCACGCCTTCTACCCCAAAAAATAGAATTCAAACCTTACAATGAGAGCGAAATACAAGGTATACTAAAAGAGAGAATAAAATGGGCATTTATTGAAGGAGCGTGGGATGATAAGGCACTCTCAAAAGTATTTGAAGCCACTGCAAAATCAAAGGATGTTAGAATAGGACTCCACCTCTTGAGAGAAGCAGGGCTTGTTGCAGAAGAAAACAAGG
>RFLK01000031.1 GCA_003694525.1 Candidatus Woesearchaeota archaeon | reverse complement strand
ATTATAGCAGTCTTGAGAGGAATTTTCCTGTGTGTGATTTTTTGTTTTTGCATATTTGTTCAGGTGTTCCTGTTGCGATTATCTCTCCTCCCAGATCCCCTCCTTCAGGTCCCAGGTCTATTATGTGATCGCAGTTTTTTATGACATCGAGGTTGTGTTCTATTACATATACTGTGTTTCCTTTGTCGACAAGCCTGTTCAGGACTATTATCAGTTTTCGAACATCTTCAAAGTGAAGACCTGTTGTCGGCTCATCGAGAAGGTATATTGTGTGTCCTCTTTTTTGTTTTGACAGCTCTCTTGTCAGTTTTATTCTTTGGCTCTCCCCGCCAGAGAGAGTTGTTGCGCTCTGTCCCAGCTTTATGTATCCAAGTCCAACATCAAATAGGGTTTGGAGCTTTCTTGATATTCTGGTATGGTTTTGAAAAAAGGAGAGCGCCTCTTCTACGGTCATCTCAAGAACATCTGCTATTGTTTTTCCCGCATAGTGTATTGACAGGGTTTCTGAATTGTATCGTTTACCCTTGCAATCTTCGCATTCAACGTAGACATCGGGGAGAAAGTTCATTTCTATCTTTATAACACCCTCTCCCTGGCAGGTCTCGCATCTTCCTCCCTTGACGTTGAATGAGAATCTTCCTTGGGTGTATCCTCTTTTTCTTGCTTCTTTTGTTGATGCGAAAAGAGCTCTTATGTCGTCGAACAGTTTTGTGTATGTTGCAGGGTTGGATCTTGGTGTTCGCCCTATGGGGTCTTGGTCTATCACTATTACGCTTGAAACGCTTTTTGGCACTGAGAGCCTCTTGTGCTTTCCTATTCTGCTCGCGTGCTCTCCGACGTGCTTTCTTAGCGCTGGAAATAGCGTCTGGTTCATAAGAGTGCTTTTTCCAGAGCCTGAAACACCGGTTATCCCGCATAGGACGTTCAGGGGAAATCTTGCTGTTATGTTTTTCAGGTTGTTCTCGCTCGCTCCTTCAAGAACGATCTCTTCTTTGCTTTTTCTTCTTGTTATTGGGACATCTATTCTCTGCCTTCCTGAAAGGTATGCTCCTGTTATGCTTGTTTTTATTTTTGATACTTCTTCGGGTGTCCCCCTCGCGCAGATGTCTCCTCCGTGAACTCCAGCACCAGGGCCCATGTCTATCAGGTGGTCTGCTGCTCTTATGGTGTCTTCATCGTGCTCTACTACCACAAGTGTGTTTCCTATATCTCTGAGTCTTTGAAGTGTTGATATTAGTTTGGCATTGTCTCTTTGGTGAAGGCCTATGCTTGGCTCATCCAGTATGTAAAGGACTCCCATAAGGTTGCTTCCTATTTGAGTTGCAAGTCGTATTCTTTGAGCCTCTCCTCCTGAAAGGGTTCTTGCGCTTCTGGACAGGGTAAGATAGCCAAGGCCTACATTGTCAAGAAAAGATAGTCTGTCTGTTATTTCCTTGAGCACTTGTTTTGCAACAAGCATGTCTTTTTCTGAAAGTTTTTTGGGAAGTTTTTTGAAAAAGTCCAGCGCTGTTTTTATGTTCATGTCTGTCACGTCTATTATGCTGTGGCCTTGAACTGTGACTGCGAGTATTGTGTCTTTTAGTCTTCGACCATTGCAGGACCTGCATTGTTTTGAGACCATCAGTGATTCGAATTTTGCTTTTCGGCTATCAGATTCCGTCTCTGTGTAGAGTCTCATCGTCTGAGGTATTATTCCTTCAAATCCTCTCCCGTCAGTTGACCATTTGACTTTTTTTGAGTCTTGAGTTCCGTACAGGAGTATGTTGAGTTGTTTTTTTGTGAAGTCTTTTATTGGGGTGAACACGTCAAACCCGTAGCGTTTTCCGACTGCTTCTATTTGTTGGGCTCTCCAGGAAAGGTCCATCTTGCCGTACGCTTTTATTGCGCCATCCATTATGGAAAGGCTCTTATCAGGTATCAGCAAGTCAGGATCTATTTCTTGGTGTTCTCCAAGGCCCAGGCAGTTTGGACAGGCTCCAAAAGGAGAGTTAAAAGAAAACATTCTCGGCTCCAACGCTTCAAAGGATATTTCAGGGTGCTTCGGGCACGCTCCGTGGCTTGTGTAGACTCTCTCGCCCGAAGATCTGGAGATTTCTTTTCTCTTTCCCTTTATTCCCTTATGTTCAGGATCTGCTGAGATGAGAACGCCGCCTCCTCTGAGAAGTGCCTGCTCTACCGCTTCTGTTATTCGTGCTTTGTTCTTCTGGTTCAGTTCTACAAGGTCAACTACTGCTTCTATCCAGTGTTTTTCGTATCTTTTGAGTTTTACATCAAGCTCGTCTAATCTGTGCACTTGGCCGTCCACGCGCACTCTTGTAAATCCTTCTTGTTTCAGTTTATCGAATATTTTCTCGTGAGTTCCTTTTATTCCTCTTATTATTGGCGCGAGTATCAGGGATTTTCCTCCGCTCGCTATAAGTTCTCTTGTTATGTTTTCTGCAGATTGAGGTTTTATCTCTGAAGCGCACTTTGGGCAGTGTGCGATCCCTATTCTTGCAAAGAGGAGTCTTAGATAGTCGTATATTTCAGTGACTGTGCCTACTGTGGATCTTGGATTTTTGCTTGTAGTTTTCTGTTCTATCGATATTGCTGGTGATAGTCCTTCTATTGAGTCAACATCTGGCTTGTTCATAAGTCCGAGGAATTGTCTTGCATACGCTGACAGCGATTCGACGTACCTTCGCTGTCCTTCCGCGTATATCGTATCAAATGCAAGGGTGCTTTTCCCGGATCCTGAAAGTCCTGTTATTACTATGAGTTTGTTTCGGGGAATCTCTACGTCTATGTTTTTCAGGTTGTGCTCTCTAGCTCCCTTTATTATTATCTTGTCAAGCATATTCTTTCAGCTCCTTTATCGCATCGCGAAGCTCGATGGCCTTTTCAAAGTCGAGGTTCTCTGCAGCCTCTCTCATTTTCGCATCAAGCTCTATTATTTTCTTGTGTATATCTTCTTTTGCAAGGTGTTTGATTCCTTTTATCCTGCGCTCTGATTTTGCTACCTGTTTTCGTATGGTCTTTGGTGTTATTCCGTGCTTTTTGTTGTATTCAATTTGCGCCTTGCGCCTTTGCCTTGTTATGTTGATTGCAGAGCGAAGGCTTTTTGTCATAGTATCAGCATACATTATGACTCTTCCTTTTGAGTTCCTTGCAGCTCTTCCTATTGTTTGTATGAGTGATGTCTCGTTCCTCAGGTATCCTTCCTTGTCCGCGTCAAGTATTGCTACAAGAGATACTTCTGGTATGTCAAGCCCTTCTCTTAGAAGGTTTATTCCAACCAGGACATCATACTCTCCTGCCCTAAGCTGTCTTATCAGCTCTATTCTATCAAGGGAGTCTATCTCTGAATGCATATATCTGACCTTGATGCCTTCTTTTGCAAGGTAGTCCGTCAAATCTTCTGCCATTTTTTTGGTCAGTGTTGTTATTAGAGTCCTCTCTCCCCTTTTTACAGTTTGATTTATTTCGGCTATCAGGTTTTTTATCTGACCGTGGGTCTTTCTAACTTCAACTTCTGGGTCGAGCAGTCCTGTCGGTCTTATGATTAGCTCTATTATTTGTGATGAGTTTTCTCTCTCGTATTGTCCGGGAGTTGCCGAGACGAAGAGCACGTTTGTCATTTTCTTCTCGAACTCTTCAAATTTAAGAGGTCTGTTGTCGAACGCGCAGGGAAGTCTGAATCCGTGATCTACAAGGTTTTTCTTTCTTGAATAGTCTCCTTTGTACATCGCTTTTGCTTGCGGTATTGTTTGGTGGCTCTCGTCTATTATCAGCAGGAAGTCTTTTGGAAAGTAGTCTATAAGAACATAAGGAGGTGTTCCTTTTGCCCGTCCGTCAAAGTGTCTGCTGTAGTTTTCAATCCCGGGACAGTAGCCTAGCTCGTCTATCATTTCGAGATCGTATTTTACTCTTTTCTCAAGGCGTGCGCTCTCAAGCGCGGAAAGCTTGGGCAGGTGCTCTTCAAGCTCTTCTCTTATTGCTTTTATTGCTGATTTTTGCTTGTCTTCTGGAACTACGAATTGTTTTGCGGGGAATATTCTCAGCGTTTCTGGTTTTGATAGCGTATCGAGTGTTATGTGATCTAGCTCTGCTATTCTTTCTATCTCATCTCCGAACAGTTCAATTCTGATTATTCTGTTATCGTAAGGGGGCATTATGTCTATTGAATCGCCTTTTGCTCTGAATTGGCCTTGTGATAGGCTTGTTGTTGATCTTTCATATTGCATGTTTACAAGGGTGTTGAGTATTTCATCGCGGCTAATTCTCTTGCCTTTTGCAAGTTCAAGGGACAGCTCTTTGAAGTCTTGCGGGTTTGAGAGGCCGTAAATGCAAGATATGCTTGCAACAATTATAACGTCCTTGCGTGAGAGAATTGATGTTGTTGCTTTCAGTCGCATTTTTTCTATTTGTTCGTTTATTGTGGCTTCTTTTTCTATGTAGGTGTCTGTTGTTGGCAGGTAGCTCTCTGGCTGGTAATAGTCGTAATATGATATGAAGTATTCGACTCTGTTGTTTGGAAAGAGTTCTTTTAGTTCTGAATACAGTTGCGCTGCAAGGGTTTTGTTGTGAGCAAGGACTAGTGTTGGCTTTTGAATCTTCTCTATCACGTTCGCCATAACGAATGTTTTTCCAGCGCCCGTAATTCCGAGCAGGGTTTGTTTGCTGGTTTTCTCAAAGCCTTTTGCGATTTTTTGTATCGCTTCAGGCTGCCCCCCTGCAGGCTTGTAAGGCGCTTTTAGTCTGAAGCGCATATTCTCGAAAAGCCACAGGCCCCTTTATAAAGCTTCTGAACCCTATCCTCTTCCAGCCCTTCCAAATATTTGCGCAAAAGGCAAGGCTGATCCTTGAATGGCAAGAATTTGAAGGTTATCACTTGTATTTCATTGCCAATTGTGCAAGGTCCTGTTTTTCTTTTTCTAATGAGCTTATTGATTTTATCAGCAATGATGGTTTGTCTCTTACAAGAGCGTATGCCTTCTTTATTGTCTCTCTCTTGTTTCTGACAGGCTGTCTGTGGTAATCAAAAAGTTCTCTCATCACCCACGCTATCTTTTTCCTTTTGGTCCGAGGATTTACTCTAAGAAGAACAGTGTTGAGTTTTTTAATTCCCAGATGACTGAGATATTGTATATTGGCTTCGACTGTTTTTATTGATTTTGTCAGAAGATGGTGAAGGTTTGGGTTGTATTCTTCTTCAT
>RFLK01000030.1 GCA_003694525.1 Candidatus Woesearchaeota archaeon | reverse complement strand
ACATATTTGTGTCATATGACTTATATTCTGGAGTTATGGAAATTGAAAAATGCGCTTTAAATCAACACTTGCAGGTATTTTAATAGCACTTTCAGGGTGCAATACGCTAAAAGTTGGAATTTCAAGCGGCACATCTATGGGAGTTGCAAAAGAAGGAGCGATACTTGCAAGACCGCTTTATTTTAACGCGTCCGTTGAGTTGAACGAACAGCTGAACATTTCAAAAAAAGCAGGAACAGTAGAAGGATCCATTGAAGTTTTTCACGTGCAATACGAAGAGCCAAAAAAAGGATTCTTGTCAGGGCTGGGAATTATGGGAAGATATCTCACACCCACAAAGCCTATAGAGTTTTACGCAGAAGCAGGAGCAGGCCCTGCTTATCTTGGAATCCAGACAAGAGAACAAGGAGATCCAGGATTCAACTTTTACGACCAATTCGGATGCGGGATAAGATACGCCCTTAGCGAGAGCGCATCAATTACGGGAGGATACCGTTATGCGCACATATCACACGGAAGACTGCGCAGAACAGAGAACAGAGGGCTAAACACGCATTCGGCAATTGTCGGGCTTCAAATCAAATACTAAGCCTTGACATGAGCTTTTCAACAGGCTTTGAACTTCCAAGAACGTATATGTGAGCAATAGGGCGCTCATTGAAGTATTCAGGGTGAGAGAACAGATCCTCAATCTGCCTTCGAGCCCAATCTACACCGAAGTCGAGAACTCCCCCCTTCTTGACCTTAATGAACTCTTCCTTAAACTTGTACGGAAAACTCAAATTAAAAACCTTGGGCAGAGTCTTCAATTGAGATCTTCTTGTAAAAATCTTCAAGCCAGGAATGATCGGTATGTCAATTCCAAAATCCCTGCACTTGTCAACAAAATGATAAAACCGCTTATTGTCAAAAAACATCTGAGTCACAGCGTATGAAGCGCCACTGTCTACCTTTCGCTTAAGCCAGGCAATATCCTCATCAAGACTTTCAGCATCATAATGTTTTTCAGGATACGCTCCAACACCTATGCAAAAATCAGTAGGATGGCCTTGCTCTGAGCGCAAATAAGAGCCCCTGTTCAAATCAACAATCTGCTCTACAAGATCGAGAGCAGTATGGTTAACGCTCCTATAATCCGGAACAAATTTATTGTGAGAGAGAGGATCGCCTCTGAGCGCCAAAACATTCTCAATTCCCGCGTAATTGAGCTCCACAAGAAAATCTTCAGTCTCCTCGCAAGTAAAACCATTGCACAGAACGTGAGGAACTGCAGGAATTCCATACTGAAATTGAACCTTTGCGCAGATCATTCCAGTACCAACCCTTTTTCTATAAGGAACGGCCTTCAAACCATCAGCGCTTTTCACTTTTTTCAACTCTTCAGCTCTGCTTGTAACATCAATGAAAGGAGGGTTGAAGCTTGCGAGCGATTCGAGAGTGGGCTCAAGGCTCTTTATGGAAGCGCCCTTATCAACAGGGGTTATCTCAAAACTAACAATAGGTTTTGTTGAGCTTTTAAGAATGTCAGTGATTTTCATAAGAACTGATAGAAAACAGTAGTAAAAAAATATTTCTATGTTTGAGCAATCATCCACTACCTATAGCGAGCCAGCCTGAAAATGCGCTCAAGACCGACTACATCTTTGTAAAAGAATTCAACAATCTGCTCAGAGAAGTCATTCGACATTTCTCTTATAGAACTCCACAGTCAAAGGACACCTTTTATCAAGAGACTCCTCTTCTTTACAGATTCGATAATAACCAACTTCTTCTAAGAAAGACTTATTGTATCTAAAAGCAATATACAAGCAATGCATTAAGTCAGAGCCAGATACTGTACAAAGAGACTCCAAACCATCAGCATTGACCACCTTTTCAAGCCTCCTGTTTTCGTCTCCTATCTCGATATCCATAAACCTGAAGTGCTTTCAGAATTTAAAAATGTTATTAGGTCAAATAAAAAATAATCAAGGGTTTTCGGATTCCCTGAGAGAATTATATGCTCCCAAAGAGCCCCCAATAAGAGCGCCAACATAGACTGTAAGGTGCGGGACAATATCATTAAGATAAGGCACCTCAAAGAACGAGCCCACAAACCCTCCAATTATCCCGCCGACTGCAGGCGTGAACAAATCCAGACCTCTTTTCGCGGCCTCGTCATAGACTGAAGCGATGCAGCCTATTGCAGCGCCTGCCGGAGCGGTTATTGAGGGGTTGGGAAAAAGAGATCCCGCAAGACCGTAACCGATTGTCGTCAGAGCAATTCTTCCCAGGTCCAATCCGTCTTCAAAGTCTGAAGCTTCGTTGCCTCTCACCCTTTTCTCCAAAGTTTCATCTGGCATAATAAAAGGTATGCATTCAGACTATAAAAGCCTGCCTATAATTCTCCAAGACCTTGCGATTAAGCCTGATTTCTTGAAAGAACAACCAGTTGGTTGCATCCTAACTCGAACTTTCTGTACTCTTCAATGCGCAAATTGAACTTGCACGCAAGTATTCTGAACCTGTTCTTATTATAGATGACTATGTGCTCTGTATCTTTCTTAAAAAGACCAAGTGTTGAGCCTAACCTGTGAACAACATCATTTCCAAAAACAGTAGGCGTTGTTATCACAATTTTTCCTTCGGGTTTGAGATAGCTCAAACATTCTTCAATCAAGCGCTTCTGATTAAAGATGTGCTCAATTACAGCAACCAAAAGAATCCTATCAAACTTGCAGTCGAGCTCAAACTTGTCTTCTTCCAGATCTTTTTGAAAAAACCTTGCATAAGGAAACTTACTATTCAATTGTTTAACTAAACTCTCATCATACTCAAATCCGACGTAAGAATCTATCTTGTCTTTGCACGCTTCAAGTATGGATGCAGGGCCGCAACCTATATCAAGAACAGATCCTTCAACGTAAGGAAACGTTATTCTTGTCCTCTTCTTGCGCAACCAGTTGGAGAGAATGCCCATTTCAAACCCGTATTAGCAGGCAAGAGTCTATTTATAAGCTTTTTGTCAAGCGGTGAACGAATAAATCATCTCTTGTTAGCTCCAGCTCACGGCTTGAATT
>RFLK01000029.1 GCA_003694525.1 Candidatus Woesearchaeota archaeon | reverse complement strand
GCTCGGGCAACTTCTTGGGCTTTTTCTTAAGCTTTGCCTCAACCTTCTTCTGTGGCTCTTCAACAGGAACCTCTTTCTCTACAACAATCTCCTCTTCAGGCGCCTGCTCAACCTTCTTTGACAGCTTTGATAGAGCACCCTTCAGCTTATCCTTGAAAAAATTAAACATCACTAACCAACTCCTGCAACTCTCCTTGGACAGACTGAGCACGCTCTGCCAGCTTTTCGAGCTGATCGGAAAGCTCTTTTTGAAGATTGCGCAACTCCTTTGACTGCTCAACAATTATATTCTTTCCATCTTCAACAGACTTCTTGACAACAGCACCCCCTCCGACGTTGAGCAATACACTTCCAGTATCTTCTATTCGCGCTCTGACAAAAACCCCTGGAGTTAGAGTCACAAACAACTCAGACCCTGCTTCAACCTTCTTGAACTCATCCAAAGCCTTTGCTACAACATCCATCTCCCCTGCCTGAGATCCCAGAGCCTCTATCTGCTTTTGAACCTGCGAGAGCTGATGCTGCAAAGCCTGCAACTCCAAATACTTGCTTCTAACTTTCTCATTCATTTGAGCTTTTCCAAAATTCCTTCAACAAAATGCTCGTACTCGTGTTCCGCCTTCAAAAGACCAACAGACGCGTCCTGCTCTGACAACTTCTTCTCTTTCAAAAAATGCTCTAATTCTCTTTTCACAAGACGCCTCAAAAACTCTTTCTCTTCACTATTAAACATTCTCTCCCTCCGCGCGCCGAATGGAAATCTCACCAAACGGCCCGTCCTGTTCCAATTCAACTTCTTTTTGATTGCTAAGATGCAAAAGCGGGATGAACGTGTAAACCTTCTCCTCCTTCTCACCTGTTCTCAAAAGACTTGAGAAAGTCAAAGACTTTTTGGTTGAAAAAAGAGACCTCAAACGATGCAAAAGAGACCCTATTGCAGCAGTCACATCAAACTTCCTCTTAGGCAAAGGAATTGGAGGAGGCATATTATTCAAAACCCTGCGCTTTTTTACCTCAAGCGCCTTCTCCAAAGCTTTTACCAGATCAAAAACAGAAACCTTTCGCCTGCGAGCCTGAGGCATCCTGGGCAAAAGCTCATAGCTCTCCTTTTCAGGCTTGTCCTCCTTCAAGGAAAGCTCCTGCTCAAGACCATCATAGAACTGATCCTCTGACATTTCTGATGAGGCAAGAAGACGGTCAAACTCATTGACATCATCCCCTACAAGACGCTTGCTTTTTATCCGCAATAAAATCGCCGCTGCAAGAACGACCTTCCCGCCAACTTGCAAATCCTGCTCTTTCATCTCACGCAAGCGCTCAACATAACGCTTTGAGAGCAAAGAGACATCAACATCCCAAGGATCCATACCCTCCTGCCTTATAAGATCAAGCATTATGGACTTCCAACCATACTCTTCCTTATCCACAAGTATCGAATACAAACGATCGTGCATACGACGATTCTGTCGAAAACGATTTATAAACCTTTGGTAACTATCGCAAAGACTGCGCAACAAAGCAACTTTTAAATACGCATTACTTGAACCCACAAAACAAAGGGCCGGTAGTTTAGCGGCTATAACGTCTCGTTTACACCGAGAAGGTCGGCGGTTCGAGTCCGCCCCGGCCCACTAAACCTTTAAATAGGCGTCGTTCTTTTTAAACTGAATGAAAAAAGAGGCGGCGATAATAGCGCTTGCATTGTTGCTTGCGTGCGCTCCAATAGAGTCTGTGAACAGACCCGTTTCGCCATCCGAGGAGAGCCTTCACGTAGAACAGCTGGATAACGGGCTTACAATCACCATCAAAGAGGCTCATTCTCTTCCACTTGTATCAATACAATTCTGGGTTCACGTCGGAAGCAAAAACGAGCCGGAACAATACAGAGGAATTGCACACATATTTGAGCACATATGGTTCAAAGGAACCGAAAAACAACCAGTGGGATCTTTCCACAAGAAAGTTGAAGACCTTGGAGGCGAGCTCAACGCCATGACCAGCCACGATTGGACAATGTATTATGTCACAGTCCCCTCGGACAAATTCGACGACATCTTTCCACTAATGGTAGACCTTCTCCAAAACCCAAAGTTTGACGAGAAGGAAATAGAAAAAGAAAAGCAAGTCGTACTTGAAGAGCAAAGGTTTTCAGAAAACGAGCCAGAAAAATACCTTGACGATAGATTCGCCCAGCTGCTAATACAAAAGCACCCCTACAGACATCCGATCATAGGATACAAGAAAACAATACTCGCACCATCACGAGAAGAGATAATGAAATTCTACAACACGTGGTATGTGCCAAACAATATGAACATCGTGATAGTGGGAGACGTTAACCCCGATGAGACCCTGCAAAAAGTGGAAGAAGCGTTTGATGTGATGAAACCAAAGCCTCTTCCAAAACAAGAAAGACCAGAAGAAGATCCCGCAAGAGAGCCAAGGTACAACAGCACAACAAGGGATGTAGGCTACACGTACATTGCAATAGGATACCTGGCGCCAAAAGCGCAAGAAAAAGACAGGTATGCAATGGAAGTTCTAAACGC
>RFLK01000028.1 GCA_003694525.1 Candidatus Woesearchaeota archaeon | reverse complement strand
TCACGAGACAACTTTGTGCTTGAAGAATGCAGATGGCAATTCGGGTGCAGGTTTCCAAGATTGCCGTTTTGGAAATAGGACTTGCGAGAGTGATTATTTTCCTCCTGTAACGACAATAATTCCTGCAGGAGAGGCAGGAAGGGCTGATTCGCTTGAGATTCTCATATTTGATAAGGTAAATGCTACAAGCCCTTCTTTGCGTGTTGAGGGAGCTCCTGGTTATGTCACATACTTGTGTGCAAATGAGGGATGTGATGATGCGCGAGAATTTACTGCATCAACAAGCTCTTCAGAGTTGACTGTCAGAAACTCTGTTCTGCTTGATGGGGACAAGCCTCTCTTGGCACTCAGGCCCGGAAACAATACTCTCAAATATTATACAAAGGACCCTTCAAAGAATGTTGAGGTTGTAAGAAAGGTGAGCTTCTTTGCTTGCGAGTCTTGTCAGGGGCCCAGAATTTTGAACATAACTATAACAGGAGGAAGGTTTGTGTCAGGAGGGATATACACGTCTCTCTCAAAGCCAACAATTACGTTTGTTTTTGATGAGGAGGCAATAATTAGCTTTGCTGAGGTTGAAGGCATAGGCGGAGTGCAATCTTTAACTCAGCTCTCAACAGGTTTGAGCAAGGTTCACAAATTCCAACCTCCAGCGTCTCTTAATGGCACTTACACTCTGCGTTTGAATGCTAGAAACTCGAAAGACATATTCATAAGTCAAACTGGAGTCGAGTATCCTCTAACAATTGACGCGTCCATTGCAGAACTTAGTATTGAGCCTCCTCTTGGATCCATTTTGAACAAGAGCTCTGTTCCAGTCCTTTTGAATTTCACAAACAAGGTCACTCTATCCAATGTGTCTCTTGTTCTTGAAAGTTTTGAGAGCCCTTATGTGAAAGAGGAGGTGTCAAGAGATATTACTCATCTCTTTAGTACTAAAGATAATTTGTCTTTTAAGGCAGATGTATCTGATGTGAGAGGAGGAAAGTACTCTTTGAGGGTCCGGGCGGTTGGGTTTAATGCAGTTCCTATTGCAGGGGAGTCCAGTTTCTTTATCGCAACTCTCAAGCCTTCAATAAGGCTTGCCTCTCCATCTTTTGGAGTAACCGCCTTCCTTAATTTTACTGCAAGTGTTGAGACTCCTCTTCCAAGCAGCTGCGCGTACGTTTTCAACACGCCGACTCCTCCGAGCGTTGATGATTTCTCATTTTTCAGAAAGTTTGAAGGAGAGTCTTTCTTCCATACCGCAAGAGGCTTTAGCATAGATGGGGAGCAGGAGTCTTATCCGCTTCACGTATATTGCGATTTTGGTCCTTTCGGAATCTCTCAGCGCTCTTTTGATATAACTTTCGATCCTGAGCCTCCAAGGATAGTGAAGGCAACAGCCTCACCTTCTATTGTTTCAGAAGAGTTCATTCCAGGAGAGGAATTGTATGTTACAAGGCTGCTCGTTCAGCTTGACAAGAAAGGCTTGTGCAAGTATTCTCAGGCAGTGCCCTCATTTGCTGCAATGACTGGCATGTTCCCTGGGTTTAACTTGCACCCTAAAAAATCCCAACTCGCTCAGGTCAACGTCACATCTGTTGGAGATCACTTGTTCTACGTCTCTTGCAAGGGAGAGAATGAGCTTGTAAGCGCTCCTGTTGAGGTTCCATTTAAAGTGGATCTTTCAGTTCCATTGCGTATCGAGAGTGCAACACCTCAAGGTTTCCCCACTACAAACTTTTCATTGGGTGTTGCTGCAAACAGGAGAGTTTTTTGCTATTATGGTGAGAGCTCCGATGCGATATCAAAATGTATGGGCTTGTGCAAGACAGCGTACGCTCACAATCACAAATTGACAGTCTCAGGAGAGGGGACTTACAAGTTCTATGTTCAGTGTGCGGATCTTTCAGGTGCAAAGTCTGAGATTCTTGAAGTTCCTGTAATAGTGGATTCTACTCCGCCGGAGATTGAGTTTGTGCGTATTGAAAGCCCTCTTAATGATTCAGGAATAACTCCTTTCACGAACAGGATAAGGATTGCAGTCTCAGGAGTTGATGAGGATAGTGGAATATCGCATTATGTTGTATCAGTTCAAAATTTCGACACTAAGGAAGTGGTTCTTGACAGCGTTCGCATTAATGTGACATCTGGTGAGCCTTTCTATCTTGATGCAGAGTATGCAAATGTTTCAGAGTTTAAGCTCAATGATGGGGAGAATTATGTTGTAAAGGCAAAAGCGGTCAATAATGTCGGAGTTGAAAGCGAGGTTGAAGAGAGCGCTCCTGCTCGTGTTGACATAACAAGGCAACCGCCTGCTTGTCAGAATGGAATTCGTGATGAAGGTGAAGTGGGTGTTGATTGTGGAGGCAGCTGTGATGGTTGTCCTCAGGGGCACGCGTGTGGTGCTGACGATGATTGTGCAACTGGTTTTTGTGATGTTAATGTGTGTGCTCCTACAAGTTGCGAGGATAATATAAGAAATGGTGTTGAGACTGATGTTGATTGTGGGGGAAAGTTCTGCGATCAAAAGTGTGCAAAGGGCAAGTCTTGCTTTTCAGATTCTGATTGTGAAACTGATTATTGCAATCCTACAAGCAAACGATGCGAGGATGCTCCTCCCTGTGCCAACAAAGTAATAGATGAGCACGAGTCGGATGTTGATTGTGGTGGGCCTTGCGATCCTTGCAGTGAAGGGAAGACTTGTTCATCAACTGATGATTGCAGTCAGGATTTGCGTTGTGATCCAAAACTAAATGTTTGCTCTTCAAGCGTGGGAGACTCTGACGGAGATGGGATAACTGACGATGCTGACAAGTGTCCTGGAACGCCATCTTCAGAGTCTGCTGATGATGCTGGCTGCGCGCCATCTCAGAAGTTCAGCATTGGCGATGATATCAATGATAAGTGGCGCTTGGATAATTTTGCCTGCATAACTTGCCCAGAGGCTTCAGCAGATTCAGATCCTGATGGAGATGGGTTGACCAATCTTGAGGAGTTCAATAAAGGCACTGATCCTGCAAGAGAAGATACAGATGGAGATGGTTGGGATGATGGCAGGGAAGTTGTGGCCAGAACAGATCCTAAGGATCCGAGAGATCACCCAAGGTCTATTTTATTGACTTCTCTCTGGGTAGTTTTTGCTTTGCTTTCAATAGGGGGAGTAGCGTATGGAGTGTTTATTCTTCTAAAATCGAGGAAAGAGATAAAAAAGAAGGAATCAAAACCTTCTGAGAGTGAAAAGACGCAGAAGAAAAAGAAAGTGACCAAGAGGGTTGCAAAATTGATACCGACTAAAGAAGAAGAGCTTGAAAAGCTGCGCGCATTTGCAAAGAGTCAAAAGATTCCTGACAAGGACTGGATTCCTCTTGAGCGGGAAATAAAAAAGAAAGCAATGCCAGAAAAGAAATTTGAGAGCGCTCTTGAGAGATTGCGCAAGATAGCGCACCCGGGAGCTCCTGCAGATCCCCTTGACAGGCTCCGCTCAATGCTGGATGAGCTGAGTGAAAGTAGGAAAAAAGAGCTTATAGCAAGAGTGAAACAGCTCATCAAGGGAGGACTTAGCGCAAAGGAGAGGGACGAGCTCTTAAAGAAGTTGAAGGCTACATCAAAGTATTTGGAAGATCACAAGAAGGAGTTTGAGGAGGAGGTGGGCAGGTATGAATAAGGCTCAGAGCGTAATGCAAGTTTTGGTTTTCATACTCGCAGGAATAATATTTTTGCTGATAATAGGCTACGGGTACAAGTCGATATCTTATTTTCTTGAGCGTCAAGAGCAGGTCCAGCTGGCAGATTTTTGGAATGACCTTGAAACTTCGATAGAGTCTATAAGGCGACAGCCAGGAACTGTCAGGAAGGTGCAGCTACCCCTTCCTTCAAAGTATGCAGGGGTGTGTTTTTTTGATAAGCAAACTTGCGGGCAAGGCGCAAAATTGAAAACACCCAATAGAGTTATAGATATGAGTTGGGCTTCCGATGCTTGCAGGAGGACAAAGTCCAACGTTTTTGTTTTCCCAAGGGTTGGTGGCGAGCCTTCCCTGGATATTTCAGTAAGCCCGCCCGGTTATGTTTGCATTCCAAACTCAGGGGGAATAACTGTAAGAGTTGAGGGGCTTGGAAGATCTGCAAAGGTATCTGAATGGGAATGAGTGAAAAAGGCGTGGAGATTCAGCTGCATTGGATTTTTGTTATGATTGCAGGAGCATTAATTCTTGCTTTTTTCATAACCATAGCAACAAAGCAGCGGGCGCTCTCTCAAGAGAAGTTACAGTGGACTCTTGCGACAAGTGTTGAAAGCGTTTTGACAAGCGCTCTTTTGAGCAAGGGTGCAGCGCAGCCTATTCCTATTCCGTCTCAAGGACTGGATTTTTCTTGTTCTAAAACGTGTGATTGTGCAATGAACATAGGTGGTGCAAGAAGGCCTTTTGGTTTGATGCAGATATTCGGCCCTTCAAGGTTGAATAAAGGGTCTGCTTTGGTTTGGTCTATTCCTTGGAATATTCCCTATAGAGTTTCAAACTTCTTGATTTTGGTGTCTCCTGAAACCAAGTACTTTTTTGTTTACAATCCTAGCGATTCTCAAAGCAAAGCTTTGCTCAGTCAAATAGAGCGCTCTTTGCCTCCTCCGCTCATACGTAACGGTATCACTGTTGCAAAAATTGATTACAAGGCGGTAGAATCAAAAGATGTTAATCAATTGGTTGCAGAAGATTATAGCCATTATCGTTTTGTTTTTCTGAACACACCTCCCTCTCCTCTTGACAGGTCATTTAGAAAGGAGAGTGCAGATGCAATTGTTATAACAAAGGACAGCATCGAGTTTTACTCAAAGTCTAAATCGAGTTTCATTCAAGAAGGTCTTGCGACATATGCAGGACTTCCTTCTATTCTTGCAGCCATATTTTCTGATAGTCAGAACAGGTATTCTTGTGGTATTCGCTCTGCTCTAAATCGTTTATCATACATATCAAGCCTTTATGTTGATCGCTCAAGGTCTCTATTTTCTGATCGTTGCGATTATACAACTATCAATAGGTTGCTCTCAGAGCAGAGCTCTCTTGCAGGGCAGCTATCAAGAGATTTGGAGTTGTCCAGAGTTAACAGGCTTGTTGGATTGCAGCAAGCATTGGAGCGTGAGAACAGAAGGCTTGTTGAACAGAGTTGTCCGGAGATGTTTTAATGATGCCAAATAAGAACTCAATGGGTTTGGGGTTGAAATGCTCGCAAAAGGGGCAGATAAAGATGTTTGAGACAGTGGGAGTTCTTGTTGTGTTTTTTCTTTTGTTGGGTGTTAGCGCGGTCTTTTATTTTTATGCGCAAGAGTCTTCACTGCGCAAAACTGCAAGGGCCGGACAGCAGCAGCTGGCATTTGATACTTGGCAGAAAGCATTGCATTTTCCAGAGCTTGACTGCTCATTTTTGCTCTCTCAAAAGGAGACTTGCATTGACATTTTAAAGGCGCAAGCTTTTTCAAGCCTGATGCAGCTCAACGCTTCTGCTTTCCAGTTTTACTTTACAGAGTTTGGCGATTCAAGGATTAGCGTTGAACAAGTCTACCCTCAAGAGATAGGTAAGGAGTGGGTTCTCTACGATAGCGGGACTGGCAAAGGAGAGCAGATAGCATCTCGCAGCCCCATACTCCTATATGACGCATTAGAAGACGAGTATGCTTTCGGTGTTATTGAGGTGTTGCGTTATGTCTAGGGGTCAGATGGAGATATTCGGATTGGTCATAATTGTTATACTGGTTTCTTTGGGCCTTCTTTTTGTTTTAGTTGTATTGACCAAGTCACCTCCAAGATCGGTTGAGGTTTTGCGCGAGAATGTTCAGGCCGCAAATTTCTTGCATTCTTCTCTTGGAACCACTGTGCCTGGCTGCAACGGCAGGTCTTTGCGCGAGCTCTTGCAGGATTGCGCTCTTGCGGGAGTTCAAGGAGATCGCATTGTTGGAGCTAGCGTTTGTGACGATGGCAGAGATTCCTGTTCTAAAGTAAGTTTTGTATCAAAGCAAATTCTCGAAGAGACTTTTGGAAAGTGGGGAAGAACCTATGAGTTCTTTGTAAGCGGAACAGAGTCTGTGAGTTTAATCAATGCTTCTAATGGGGCTTGCAGGGGTGCTCGCGAGGGTTTTGTAAGGCCTGAAAAAGTCAGAGGAAGCGTTGATGTTAATGTTACAATCTATTTGTGTTAGCTTTCAGGAGTTGAGCGCGTAGATTGATGCTGAAAAGTCTGCCATTTTAAGGACTGCGTGGTGTATGTGTGTCAGGATTTTTGCATTTTTAGAGTCGATTGCTTGCTCAATCATTGATAGTGTTTTTTTGTACTCTTCAGAAAGGTTTGAGAGCTCTTCAACATTGAATGAATAGAATATTTTGTAGTAAGCTCTCAGCAAATCTGCGCTCTTTCTTATTAGTTCTTGCGTATTTGAAGTCACACGAACTCCTTTAGTTATTTGTTCGCATGCGTACTTGTAATCATCTGCTATTTTTTCCAGGTTCCAAACAATTACGTATAAGAAGTTTGTATCTGTGTTCCTTC
>RFLK01000004.1 GCA_003694525.1 Candidatus Woesearchaeota archaeon | reverse complement strand
TCACAATTATTTGATTGATTTGCTCAAGGAGTCTGGAATAAACCCTGAGGGCGAGTTCTCAAGGGCAAGATCTTCTTTTTCTCTTGAAGAGAATTATATTCTGGCAAAGCTTCAAAGGGCAATCCGTGAGTCTACAAAGCTGTTTGACGAGTTCAGAATCAACGAGGTTCCTCACATAATAGAGGATGTTCTTCTCTCGCTCTCGCGCGATTATATCAAGCTTGTCAGAGACAAGGTCTCGTTAGGATCTGCTGACGAGAAGAGGGCTGTTGTTTGTACGATATACAAGGTGTTTATGGATTCTCTTTCAATGTTCTCCACAATTGCTCCGTTCATATCAGAGGCGATGTATCAGAACATTAAGGATGTGCTTGGTCTTGAAGAGGAGAGCGTTCATTTGCGTTCCTGGCCAAAGGTCGATGCAGAGCTTGAGGATGATAGCTTAATCGATCAGATGGACATTGCAAAGGGAATCGTTCAGGCGGCGCTTTCTGCAAGAGAGAAGGCGAGAATATCATTGAGATGGCCGGTTTCTGATCTTCAGGTTGTCTCAGGCGATGAGCAGGTCCTTCTTGCAGTTCAAAGGCTTGAGAATATAATCAAATCTCAAGTCAATGCCAAAAGGGTTGAGGCCAGCAAGTCTTTGCCTAATGTTCGAACCTCTATCAAGGCAAACGCGGGGGCTTTGGGCAAGGATTTTGGCTCAAAAAGCCCATCTATAATCGCTCGCCTCTCGCAAGTCAGCGCGCAGGACATAGTGGATTCTTTTGACAGGTCAGGGGAGTTTGCATTGAAAGTGGATGGAGAGGAAGTAAGGCTCAAGAGGGAGCACGTAATAATAGAGAGGACTGTTCCTGAAAGCTATATTGAGGCATCTTTTAAGGGAGGTTATGTTTATCTTAACACTGCAAGGTCTGCAGAGCTTGACGCAGAGGGTTTTGCAAGGGAGATCATGAGGCGTGTTCAGAGCTTGCGAAAGGAGGCCGGGCTTGAGAGGGGAGATTCTATTGATTTGCACATTCAGGTGTCTGACAGGCTGCTAAATCTTATGGATGGCTGGCAGGATGCTGTTGCAGAAAAGTGTCAGGCGCGCTCCATTAAGATGTGTGCAAGCGCTCCAGAGTTTGATTATTCCCATTCTGCGCAGGAGAAAGTCAAAGGGGAGACCATAACGGTAAGTTTGAGCAAGTGCGAGTGAGTATCAATTATTTTTTGCTTTTCAACTCTTATCAGGAGTCGTATCAGAATGTTAGGCTTTCAATGCATTTTTCAAGCCTTGGCGCTTTGTAGCCTCTTGAATTTATCTCTTTGAGTGCTCTTGTTATCAGCCTGCACCCCCTATCTATTGGGATTTCATATCCTTGATTGTCGTATATTCTTATATCATAGCCTTCTTTTTGCCTTCTAATTCCTCTTGTGTACTCTTCTGCAGCTCCGTTGCTGTACTCCCAGTCAGGCATCATATGCAATTCTGCCGCTTTTCTTGATACTACTTGCAGCCATAGTGCCATGTACATCTCTTCGCTAAATCCAGATGATATGAGTTTTGCAGGGCACAATACGGGAATGTCTATTCTTTTTGCAAGCTCTTGTGCAAAGTTTATTCCGCGCTCAGAATTCACTCTTATAACATTGTCATAGAATGCTCTTTTTCCTAGCTTCTCCTCGTACTCTTCCCTGCTTTTAAGGCCTGTTTTTTCGAGCTCTTCATACAGGACGCGCCCGCTTGTAACGCTCATAGGCGTGTATGCCATCGGTCCTATTATGGTCTCTATTCCTGAATAGCAGTCCAAAACTCTTTGCCTCTCCTTGTTTGTTAGAGCCTGAAGGTAATCCATCTCTTTTCCTCCTCTCATCCGTATGTTGGGGTGATTAATAATTATTTTGTTGTAAAGCTGTTTTTTCGCTTTTTTCTTGTATGGCCTGATCCTGCAAGCTCTCTTTTTTTGCTTTACCATAATGCTTTTATATTAAATTCAGCTATCTTTTGCAGATGAGAAGGTTGTTCATCTCTGCATTTTTGTTGGCGGCCTTAGTGTCTCCTTGGGCGTTTGCTCAACAGCTTCCTTGGGATATTACTGACTTGCGTTGCGGAAATGGGAAGCTTGACGAGTTTGAACTGTGCGAGAAGGGTGTCGAAGAGCCTAATTTTTGCAACACTGTGAACGATCTTTTGAAGATTGACACTGTGTGCGATGAGGCCCATTGCACTTGTCTTCCGAGAGTTAATCGCGCATATTGCGGTAACGATATAAGGGAAGGGGTTGAGATGTGCGATGGTTCTGCAGAAGAGGATTTTTGCGCAGAGCTTGGCGCTGTGATGAATCTTTCATTGAAGTGCAATCCTTCATCTTGCGGTTGCGAGCTTGACGGCGTTTCTGTTCCTGAAGATTACAATCCTGAGGTTGTGGAATACTTGGATAACCTTTCTCAAAAGGCTTCTGTGTGCGGTGATAAGATGGTGGAGCGCGATGAGGATTGTGATCCTCCAAACACTTTGTGCACGACATTTGATGGGGAGCCTGGAGTTTGCACTCAAAAGTGCAAGTGTGTGGAGCCCGGAGCTCTTGACGAGCCAGAGGAGGAAGGCCAGAGCGGTGAATTGAGTGCTGGCTTGAATGAGAGCAGTGATGAGAGTGGTGAGAAGAACATCTCTCAAAGCGCTGAAGATCTTAACGATGCTGAAACGGCAAACCTTTCAGGCAATGGCGGGGAGAGCTCAGCGCAAGATTCCTTGCAGGGAGCAGAGGGCAAAGTTGGCGAGGAGAAAGTTGCCAAATCCGGATCAGGCCTCCTCTCTCGCATATGGGAGTTTATTGTAGGTATTTTTAGCTGATGAGGTTGTTTTCATCAGCGGTTCTGCTGTTTTTTTTGATATCCCTTACTGCTTGCACGTCAGATGTTGAGTCGAGGGTTCAGCCTTCAGGAGAAAAGCGAGCAGTTTATGAACAAAAGTCTGAAAGCTCCAATTTGTCTTATGTTTTCCAGACGGATTTTCCAACAAGAACTGTTGCGCAATCAGGAAAGCTTGGAATGGTTGACTACGGCCTCTCAGAAGATGATCGGCTGTTGTATGTGAAAAAGACAGGGGCGGAGTGGAACCTTTCGTATTCTAAAGGAAGGCTTGTTGAGATTAAGGGTTCCAAGAGCATTGATTTTGTGCGTGAGATGAGCAGGCTTGTCAGGATTGATGTTGGAGCGCGAAATCTTGAGTTCATATACGATCAGGCAGGGCGCCTTGTGCAGGTGAGAGGAGGGCCGGTCCCTATTTACATAGAATGGGACAGTTTTGGAAATGTGAGAAGCGTGAGGCGAGGCGCATCTGCAGGAACTGAATTTACTTATGATGATAATGGAAGAATAAAGTTCATAAGGCGAGGGGGAGTTTCAACGAGGGCTTTTTATGATGACAAGTCTCGATTGAGAAACTTGGATACGGGCGAGTCAAAGCTCATCCTGGGATACTGGAGGGATGATAAGCTGATATCCTTTTCTGGAAAGACTTTCGGGCAGGGCTTGACTGTGAGCTACGGCCCGGTGTATCCTCCAAGAGAGGCCCAGATAGTCCACAGCGAGGATGATAGCAAGTTCTCTGCAGCGTATACGTCCACTCTTTACAAGGTTGTCGATGATTACATTTATTGCAAGTATGCTCGGCGTCTGAAGAGTTTGGAGTTTGAAGGGCTAAGCTTTGCAATTTTCAGGCAATATTTTGGAGGGGACATCGTCGACTATTTTGCTATGAATTACGCGTGCATTCCGTATGTCGAGTGAGTTTTCAAAAAAGGCTGTTTTAAGAAGGCTTGAGCACCCTTATCGCTTCTCGGGAAGGGAGCTTGTAAGGAGGCTGTGCTTGAGCGTTGGATTGGTCCAGGAGAGCGATTCAAGGGATGTTGTTGTTGACATTCTGCACTCTCTTCTGCGCTCTGATGTGCCCTTATCCCACTCTGAGATTGCAAGGTCTGTTTGCACTTTAAGGCAAAGAGCAGGGCTTGATTTGAAAGGGTGCGCTCTGTCTAATATTCGACGTCAGACGTTGCGTTTGAGGCGGTTTGGTTTTGTAGAGCAGTGTTCCAGAAAGTATCGTGCGGCAAATATAGTTGATGCTTTTGAGAATTTTGAAAAGATTTATTTATCTGATATGATAAGAAGGGTAAAAGATTACTGCAAGGCAGTGGAGAGCGAGAGGAATGGAAAAGACGTGTCCTAAGTGCAACAGTCCTATGCAAAAACATTTTGCGACTATAAGCGGCAATGCCAAGTATCTGAATTGGCAGTGCGATGTTTGCGGAAACAAGGTGCTTCAGTGCACTGGAGTTTTGAGATAGTTTGAGGTTTTTCAGGCAACGCTTTTAAATTTGGACTCTTTTTATCAGAAGATGGTTTACGAGCCTCACGAGGATAGTTTTCTTCTAAAGGAGTTTGTGCACAGGTATGCGCGCGGAAACGTTCTTGACATGGGGACAGGGTCTGGAATTCAGGCGATCGAAGCAAGCCACAGGCCTGCAACAGATCTTGTGATTGCAATAGACATAGATCCTGAAGCGTTAAAGGTTGCAAGGAAGAATTCTCGTTTTGATAAAGTGAAGCATAAGAGGATAAAGTGGATGTTGGGTGATCTTTTCTCTCCGCTCAGTGAGCGAAAGTATCGCAATTTTTTTGATCTTATAATATTCAATGCGCCTTATCTTCCCCAGTCTCAAAAGAAGAGGCATATAGATCTTGAGGGGGGGCGCAAGGGCAATGAGGTTATAAGGCGTTTTCTTCAAAAGGCCGCGCGTTATCTCAAGCCGAATGGAAGGATCTTGCTTGTGTTCTCAAGCTTGACGCCGGGCGTTCACGAGATTATTGAGCGCAATCTGTTCACAGAGCGTCTTCTTGGAAAAAGAAGGATGTTTTTTGAGGAGATTTATGTGTATGAGCTAAAGCGCTCTCCTATCTTGAATGCTCTTGAGCGAAAGGGCGTTGAGGATATTTCTTATTTTGCAAGTGGAAAGAGAGGCAGGATCTTTGTCGGAAGATATTCTGGAAAGAAGGTCGCAATCAAGCTGAAAAACCCTAAAAGCAGGGCTGTTGGAACGATTTCAAATGAGGCAAGGATGTTAAAGCTTGTAAATAAGAAAGGCATAGGGCCTGAGTATTTATTTCATTCGAGCGCTTTTCTTGTCTACAAGTTTGTTGAAGGAGAACTGTTCAAGGATGTTCTTGAGTCTGGAAGCAAAAAGAGGATAGTTGGGGTTTGCAAGAAGGTTTTGGATCAGGCTTTCAAGTTGGACTTGTTGGGAGTTGACAAGAAGGAGATGACAAGGCCGTTAAAACACGTCATAGTCAAGGGCTCAAAGGTCACGCTTATAGATTTTGAGCGTGCAAGGAAACTCAAAAAGCCACATAACGTGACTCAGTTTGCCCAGTGCATTGCAACAAAGGTTGACAGGAAAAGGCTTTCATTGTGGGCAGATCTTGGAAAAAGGTACAAAAAAGAGAGGTCAGAGGCTGTGCTGAAAGAGATGAAAAAGCAGCTTGACTCTATTTAGCGTTTCAGGAGCTTCTGCTTTTTCTTTAGCTCTTTTTCAAGGTTCAGCTTTTCGAGAAGTTCTTTGTAGCGGTTTCTTATGGTGACCTCTGTAACTCCCGCAACGTCAGCAACTTCCCTTTGGGTTCTTTTCTCCCCGTGCATTAGTGCTGCAACATAGAGTGCAGCTGCTGCAATGCCTGTAGGGCCTCTGCCTGATGTGAGCTCTTCTTTTTGCGCTTTTTCGAGTATCTCAACAGCCTTGCTTTGAGTCTCTGCGGCAAGCTTTAGAGAGCTTGCAAACCTTGCTATGTAGTCTGCAGGATTGCTTGGGAGTATTGTGATTCCAAGCTCTCTTGTGACGAACCTGTAAGTTCGGCCTATCTCTTTCTTTTCTATGCTTGAAGCCTCTGATAGCTCGTCAAGAGTGCGCGGAACTTCGTGCCTTCTGCACGCCGCATAGAGCGCTCCGGCAACCACTGATTCCATTGATCTTCCGCGAACAAGCCCTCTTTGTACTGCTTGCGTGTATATCATTGCAGCCTCTTCTTCTACCATTTTTGGCAGTTTGAGGTATGAGCTGACTCTTTTCAGCTCTGCAAGCGCGAGCTTCAGGTTTCGCTCTATTGCAGTGCTTATTCTGTACTGCCATTTTCTCAGTCTGAAGAACTTGTTTCTATCTTTGCTTTGCAATTGGAACAGGTCTGCTTTCTGGCCGACTTCTGTTCCAAGTCCTTGGTCAAATTGAGTGTATGTCATAGGTGCGCCTGTTCTGCGCCTTTTTTCTCCTCCAGAATCTTCGAATTCGCGCCATTCCTGGCCGAATTCTACCATTCTATCTTCTATTACGAGTCCGCAGTCTTTGCAGATTATCTCGCCTTTTTCCCTGTTTACGAAAAGATTTGCGCTTCCGCATTCAGCACATTTTTTTACATAATACATTTGCCGGTACCTTTAGCCACCATCCCCAGAAGGGAATGTATATGTTGTAATACAACTATCTTTTTATAGTCTTGTAAAAAGTAGTATATAAACTTTTCGATAGTCTAGTTTGGTTTGCTCCTTTGGCTTTAAAAATGAATGTTTGCAGGGTTTATAAGCCTGTTCTGTGAGTGGTTGCAGATATTCATAGTTGGCAGAGTCGTCTGCTAAGTATTGAAAATAAAACTTCTGGGCTA
>RFLK01000027.1 GCA_003694525.1 Candidatus Woesearchaeota archaeon | reverse complement strand
TTTTTTGGCTTTTTTCGCTACCTTCTTCTTTACTTTTTTCTTTGTTGTTTTCTTTTTGGCTTTTTTTACTGCTTTCTTTTTTGCCTTCTTTGCTGCTTCTTTTTCTTTAGCCTCTTTTTTCTCTTCTCTCTCAGCACGCTTTGCTGCGGCTTCTTTTGCTGCCTTTTCTTCTTTTGCGACGGCTTCCTCTATTAGTTTGAGCTCATTTTCTGCTTTCTCGCACTCTTTTTCCAATCGTTCTATTGTTTTTCTGTTGTCTTGGACGTTAAGGAGCACTCCGCACTCAGGGCATTTGAATTTGTAGTCGTGTGCCTGTTCAAAGTCAAGTCTCATGCATTCGTTCTCGCATATGAAGAATTGATTGTTTTTCTCCCTCATCAAACGCTCTTTTAGTTTTCTGAGCTTTTTCTTTTTTATATCAACTATCAATTCCCTCACTCTTTTCGGGTTGAATGTCCAATAGTATATGTACCATCCTTTTTTCTTGTCCTTTTTTCTTGTAAAGCTTACAAGGCTGTTGTCGTACAGCCTGTATAGCATATTTCTTACAAGGTTTATTTCAACATCAAGCTTCTCAGCAAGAAGAAATTCTGATACGTTTGTTTTGTTTCTCAATAGCGCTACAAGGGGCACGACATCTGCGCCTGCAAGTTCAGAGACCACCTCGTCTACAAGCTTTTGAGAGATTTTCACAAGAGTGATTTTTGCACAAGCAGCTTATAAAACTTTCTACACTCTCTCACCTACAAGCTCTCTGAATTCAAGACCTTTAAGTTCAAGCAGGTCTTTTGTTGCGACATAGTTCTCGCAAGTGCGCAACAACTCGCTAGCATCGAGAAATTTCCAGGGTTGTTTTGGGAATTTTATTGCAACAAGCGCTCTTGCTCCTGCAAGTTTTGAATATTCTAGAAGGCTTTCTATCTCTTTGGCGTCAAAATACTGGCGGTTTTTTGAGGTTTTTTTGCATTCTATTGCAAGATTTATGCCGTTCTTGTTTGCTATAATGTCTGGTGAAGGGTATCGCATGCTGCCCGATCCTGCAACTCTGCAGGCAGTCCATTTGCCAGTTTTCCAGAACATGTGTATGAGTTCTCTCTCTGCAGCAGACCCTTTTTGTTTATTTGCCACTTCTTTTTCTGTGGTTTTGTCATTCTTAAAGGTTGGTGCGCAACTTTTAAAAAAGCTCTTTCGCTCTTTCTTTTTATGGCTCCTTCAAAACGTCTAATTCCACTTGCAGCTTTGGAGCAGATAATTAAGCTTGAGGGTGCAGATCGTGTATCTGATGATGCGAAGGTTGCTCTAAAGGAGATTCTTGAGCGTTATGCTCGCAAGATAGCAAAGGATGCTGTCGAATTTGCTGTTCACGCAGGTCGCAAGACGGTTAAGGCTGACGATATAGTGCTTGCTGCAAAAAAAT
This sequence comes from Candidatus Woesearchaeota archaeon, assembly GCA_003694525.1. Lineage (GTDB taxonomy): Archaea > Nanobdellota > Nanobdellia > Woesearchaeales > ARS49 > J152. The sequence goes on along the minus strand of RFLK01000027.1, from coordinate 1,658 downwards.
AATTTGTACTATTTGCAGATTATATCTTTAATCGCATAAAATCGTATGCTGCAACGACGTTATTAAAGGCGGTTTTTGCATCTTCTTCAAGAGGGTGCGTGTCTTTGTATCTTGCAGAAAAGTGTGTGAGCACGAGTTTCTTTACATTTGCTTGAGATGCTATTTGTGCCGCTTCAAGAGCTGTCAGGTGGCCGTGCTCTTCTGCCTTTTCTTTAAGCTCGCTCGTGTAAGTTGAGTCTATAACAAGAACATCTGAGTTTCTGGCTATTTTTTTGCAGTTTTTGTTTGGGCGGGTGTCTGTTATGAATGTTATTTTTCTCCCCCTCACGATTCGCGTGACTTTGTCCGGCTCTATTTTTTTTCCGTTCCACTCAATGCTCTCTCCTCTTGCAAGTTTTCCAAGCAAAGGTCCCTCAGGTATTCCCAGCTTTGAGATTGCGCTCACATTTATTCTTCTTCTGTCCTTCTCGCAAAAAGAGTATGCAACGCAAGGAACAGAGTGTTTCATTGGTGCGCTTTCAAGGTAGTAGTCGTTGTTTTCGTAGAACTTTCCTTCGCTAACTTCAGTCACTGTTATGTTGAACTTGGTCTCAAAAGCTATTCCTCCAAACATTTGTTTGAACGCTTTTTTGCTTCCTTCAGGGCCGTATATGTCGACTCCGTGCGCAAGGTTTAGGCTTGCAATTGTCAACAGAAGGCCTGGAAGCCCTAGGACGTGGTCTCCGTGCCAGTGGGATATGAGTATCTTTGTTATTTTTGCAAGGTTGAGGCCCGCTATTCTTATTTGTCTTTGCGTCCCTTCTGCGCAATCGAATAGTATGCCGTCTCTTTTGTAGTCAAGATATGCTGCGCTTGGGTTTCTCTCCTTTGTCGGCATCATGCAGCTGGTGCCTAAGAAAGTTAATTGCATTCGTCTTTTGCCATCTCAGTTGTATATAAAGCTTTCACAATAGCCAATCTTTTTTATATCCTGCACTCTTTCCTTTTGTTATGATAAGGGCGTTGCTTTTGAAAGGGATGATATTTACTGAAAATAGTGAGAAGGCAAGGGCTCTTGCTAAAAAGCACGCTTACGGCGCTCTTATGAGCGATGGGAGGGTGAGGCTTTCCTGGCTTGAGGTTGTTTTTCTTGCATCAATTGGCAAGGTTGAGGTTGTTGATTTTCGCAGCAGGATAGTGCCTTTTGATGATCTTATGAGAAAGGCTTCTCGTGCAGAGCACGATTTTGCAACCCGTTACGTTGTTTTTTCTGATTTGCGCAAGAAAGGCTATGTCGTCAAGACTGCTTTGAAATTTGGAGCTGATTTTAGGGTTTATGATAAGGGGGTTCTTCCAGGCCAGGATCATGCGCGCTGGATTGTGTATCCTGTAAGAGAGTCATCAAAGCTAACCTGGCAGGATTTCGCTTCTAAGAATCGTGTTGCTCACTCTACTAAAAAGAGTCTTTTGATAGCTGTTGTTGATGATGAGTTTGATGTTACTTATTGGGAGGTGGGCTGGCTCAAGCCTTGATTTCTTGTATTCACCATAACGGTTTTATACAAGGTGGAGTTGTTGGATCTTATGGAGTATCGTGAGAGGATTCTTGCTCTGGCCAGAAGATCGCCTCTGCTTCCAAGTTCTCTTGCAAGGGCGCTTGGCAGCGATAGCATTATGGC
>RFLK01000003.1 GCA_003694525.1 Candidatus Woesearchaeota archaeon | reverse complement strand
CATCGAGAGCGTATTTACACACGAGCTATCAGATTGCAGAATAATAACAAGCTACCCATTCATAGACCAAGGCCGGCCAGGAGATATAGACGTCATAGTTCTTGGGGATGAGAGAGAAATACTCGAGGTAATCACAAATCAGAAATATTTCAAAAAAATACAGCAAAATGAACAGATCAGAAAAGCGGCCTTAAATCAAGCTGCCTGACATACTCCCTCTGATTACCCTTCTCTGAACCAGACGGCACTTTACAAGAGGCACCAAGCAAATCCTTCCGCTCTATTTTTTCATCCAAATAACCTTCTGTACACACCCCAAAAGCAAAGGCAAGATACTGTTTTATGCAACCAAAAGCTGAATGATGCTTTGAAGGCACCCTGAACATGCTCGCATTCAAAACAGACTCGCAATCAATTCGCGCGTATCTTCTCAACTCTTCCCTATTCTCCCTCTTCTTCCCTGAACGCATATTATTCAAAATTGCAGACAAGCCGAAAAAATGATGCGGACTCTTATCACCCACCTGCAATATCACCTTGCCATCAAACACTCCTGCATATACTTTTGCACGGCCTAACGGGTACCATCCAAAAATAGAGTACGGCGCAAGTCTGTATGTGCCCTCTGAATGTTTTCTCAACAGATCAGAGACCTCACTACCATTGTAGGGCGACCACATAGGAGAGAACCAATCCATCAACAGAACCAGAGAATATGAATTTAAATTTATTTTGACACGAAACAAACAGCACAATGACACAAATCATCTAGAACGCAGATTACCAGACTCGATAAAATCGAGCAAATCATTAAGCGAACTTCTGAACTTTGACCTATACGAAGGATTAATTCCATACGCCAATGAAGAGCGCACATCAATGGTGCTCAAACCGCAATCTGCCAGATATTCAGAGAAACGATCCCTTGCAGAAACCAATGCACTGTGCCCGCCATATCTGAAAACGAGAAGAGATAATCCAAAAGGCTTAACGTCCTTGTACTGATAATTTGAGCCCTTAGCTTCCCTGTAAAGCATAAGATCATCATCACCCCATTGTGCAACAAGCAATGACGGCTTGTCAAACCAGAACGGAGGACTTTTTATCAGCCTGTAAAAATCACCTTGCTTTCTCAAGGACCACTCCGGCCGATCATCACCAAACAACTTCTTCCAATAAACTGCCATACTATTGAACTACCCAAAAATCAAACGTCCCTCTCTTCAGGAGGCAATTTTGACTGCTCGCGAGACTCTTCAGAAGACTCTTGAGAAACTTCAACACGCACTCCTGCTTTCTCGTGAGTAGGATCAACCAAATCATATTCTGCGTGCTCACCTTCCTTGTCAAGAACTTCGCTCCACGCCTTTTCAGAATCTTTCGCGTGCTTTTTCTTATGCTCTGAAGGAGTCTCGCCCTTTTCGCTCATAATGAGGCCAAGGCACATTCCATTATTAATTCTTTCGAAAATCAAAAACCAAAATACTAAAAGAACTACCTTGAAGCGTCCGCTTGTCTCTCAAGCTCGAGCTTTTTTGATATTGCAAGAGATTTAGGGTCAAGCTTGTATGCTGCAAGTATCTCATCAGCCAAAGCCTGCTCGATCTTGCGCTTCTTGTTGAAACTATTCTGATAAGCGCCCTGCGTGAAATAGCGCAAAGCAACATCGATCCTGCGCTGAGGAGCGCACTCAACAGCCTTAGGATACCTTGCACCGCCATATTCTATCGCCACAATCTCTTCCCTGGGCGCTGCATTCTCCAGCGCCTTTACAAAAACGCTTATCGGATTCTCCTTCGTCTTTTCCTCAATTATCTTCAACGCTTCAAAAACAATATCGTAAACAAGAGCGCCTTTTCCAGTATTATGGCCAGAGGATCTGTAATGCTTTTTCGCCTTGTGTCCTGTAACCATAAGCTTGTTCATCAAACGCTCTATTATGAAAGTGCGAGACTTGTGAAAACGCCTTCCAGCATATCTTGCACCAGTTCTTGGAACAAAACGAGCATCCAGGGAAACATAGCGCTTCAAACCCGGATCTTCAACGACAATCCCTTCGCAATCCCATCTATTAAATGCCAATACCATCTTCACTTACGCGCCTTTTCAATCTTTCCGCGCAAAAGCGCGTTCAAGCTTTGCTTGTTAACTTTGATGACCTGCCAGCGAACACCAGGGATATCGCCTTTTGACTTGCCCTGGCCTCCTCCAATCCTCTCAATCAAAACTTCGTCGTGCTCATCAACAAGCTTCATAGCACCCTCTCTTGGAAGGAATGCTGAAACCTGCTTTCCATTCTTGACAAGCTGAACCCTGCAACACTTTCGCATCGCAGAATTAGGCTGCTTTGCCTCAAGCTGAATCTTCTCAAGAACAATTCCCCTGCCTTGAGATGCGCCCTCAAGAGGATCCGCTTTTCTATAAAGGTCCAACTCCTTCCTAACATAATCAGCATCGCACCATTTTCCGTGGTGCCTGCGCTTTTTCAATGCCTTTGCAGTGTTTAGTCCGTTCGATTTATTCCCCATCAGGAAACCCTCAACTCTTCAATTGGATAGTATCTTTTTATGATGCTCTCGAAAAACCTCAAGTTCGAGGCACCTCTCCCTATCAGCAAGCCACGTGTTTTTAAATCTTTCGCATCAAGGAAAACCTTGTCCCCGTCAACTCTTATACTCTTAACCTCGAGAGGAGATATTACATTCAAAACAAAGCGCTCAAGCGTGGGGCTGAACTCTATCACCCTTATGCGCTTTCGCAATCTACGCTCAAGCTCCCTTACATTAGAGCCCCCCTTGCCTATTGCCTTTGCGATCTCCCCCTCTTCGACAATGAAAACTACCTGATCGTCAGTCACAATGCAATCCTTAATTGCAGCGCGCGTTTGCTTCTCAAACAGGGCAATTGTCTGCATCGTCTTGGTATCAAGAACGACCTTTCTCATATCAAACAACGCCCACAACAGCAATAGAGAACGGCTTTCTGCAAAGGGTTCCAACCTCTTCTCCTGACTGCTCAAGAGCTACACAATCAATGGAGCCAACTTCGCAAAATCGTTCCACATCCTCTTTTACTGACTGCTTGCAATTGGACGCTAAAAAGACCTTCCTAACCTTGCCCTCGCGCAAGAGCTTCAGAGTCCTCTCCGCTCCAAAAACAAGCTTGCCTTCTGCAAGCAACTTCTGCAATTCAGCAACAACCGGGGCTACTTCCTTTTTTGCCATTTCACTTCTCCAACTTTGAAACCAACTGCGGCAAACCAGTGCCAACAGGAATTATCTGGTTCAACATAACATTCTCAACAACGCTTGTCAAGCGATCAACCTCTCCTCTCAATGACGCATTTATCAAATGCTTTATTGGAGTCTCAAAAGACGCTCTTGCAAGAACTGACGCTTTTCCACTCACAACACCATACCTTGTAATTCCCTTAACCTCTCCTCCTGCAGTCATAGTGTCTGCAACGAGCATTATGTGCCTTATGTCGACATTGAGACCCTGCGTTTCAATAACCTGAAAGACCTCATCGATAATAGCCTGACGCGCCGCCTCAATTCCCAAAACTTCGCGAACCTCGTGAATATCGTTCGTCGTAGTCCTGTTAGAGTCAACAAAATCAAACTCGAAAACCTTCTTCAGATTGCTCCCTGCAGTTATGATAATATACTCATCTCCCCGCTTTACCGGCAAAACCTGAGAGATTCCCTTAACTCCTTTCACGTATGCTCCTTTACACTTCTCCTTTGCCCTATACAACGCGTTCAATCCTTTTGCCTCTGCCTTCTCCTTCAGCTTTATGACCAGCGTGTTGCCATCAATCTTTGCGCCAGCATCAAGACCCAACGCCTTATCGACTGCCTTTGCAACCTGCTGCGGAGTCAATTCAAGCTCATCCAACTTGTCAGAATCCAGCTTGACATCAACACGCATATCAACAATGTTCATCCCATACTCTGTTGCAATCTCTTTGAGCTTGGTCTCTTTTATCTGCATTGCAAGCTCGCGTATATTTTTTCCTTTGTTGTAAGGGCTCTTCAAAAAAATCTCCATCTTAGGAGTTGATATGCTCTTTCTGCCGTCAAGAATCTCGATAATTCTTGGAAGACCCACAGTAACATTCATCTCAGCGACTCCTGCGTAGTGGAAAGTGTTAAGAGTCATCTGAGTTCCAGGCTCACCTATGCTCTCTGCACCAATCAGACCTACAGCCTCGCCAGGATCTACACGAGAGGCAAGATACTCCTCGTAAACTTTTTCCGCTACCTTCTTGACCTTGCTCCCTGGAACCTGCTCTTCAATATCCTGCAACAGCTTCAAAGGCAACTTGTCCTTGTACTTTTCGAGATCCTTATGCATACTAGTCAGCCTCCGCAATACGCTTGACATTTATCTTACCCTGCTCTGAGCGCGATACATCAATTCCATCCTCTCCATACTCGAACTGGATAATCCTTCCTGACGCGTCGCGAACAGAACCGTCATAGTCAACACGCAAATCCTGCAAAGCATTTGCAAGACGGCGATAAAGATATCCTGACTTTGGAGTTCTGAGCGCTGTGTCCATCAGACCATCCCTTCCAGTAATTGCGTGGAAGAAAAACTCCTTTGGATTGATGCCGTGCTTGAACCCATTGATTATGAACCCGTGAGCCTCAGGAGACCTGTCGCCTTCCTTGAAGAAAGACAGAGTCCTGCCACGATAGCCCTTTTCGATTCTCTTTCCACGCAAAGCCTGCTGGCCAACGCAAGCACTCATCTGAATCAGAGACGTTATGCTCCCTCTTGCGCCTGAAAGAATCATAACAGCTGCGTGATTGTCATCGTGCACGTGAGATCTGATGACCTTACCGCACTCGTTACGCGCACGATTCAACCTCTCGAGAATTCTAAGCTCAAGAGTCTCCTCTGCAGTCCTTCCAGGGTATGCTTCAAGCTCCCCTTTATTGAACTTGTCAATCATATCTGCAACATCCTCCTCTGCCTTGGCGAGCAGCTTTGAAATCTGCTCGTTTGCCTCTCGAGGAAGATCCTCATCTGCAATTCCGGTGCTAAATCCGTTATGGAAAAGGTATTCAACTCCCAAGCGAAGAATGCTGTGAAGTATCTTGACAGTTCTTGCAGGGCCATACTTCTTGTGCAGGCTGCGCAAGAGCACACCCTCTCCTTCTCCGCCTATCGTCTTGGTGTCGATAACTCCTTCTGTGAGCACGCCATTCTTTATGACTACAGGCTCTCCTGTGCGCGAGACACCCTTGAAATCAAAATCGTTCGGAAGAGCCGAGCTGAAAACATCTCTGCCCGTTAGCTTCTTCTTGGACGAGAGCTTTCCAAAATCAGTAATGCCTGCATTTGACATTATCATAAACGCAGTCTCACGATCTATGTCCTCGTCCTTTGTTAGAAGATAGTTCCCGCTTATAGCATCCTGAATGCAACCTATAACTGAAAGGCCATACCTTGGAGATATAAGCTGAGTTTGAACCTGCATCAAAATTTCAGCTTCCGCACGAGCCTCCTCTGTCTGAGGAATGTGCAAATTCATCTCATCGCCATCAAAGTCAGCATTGTAAGGGTTGCAAACTGCAGGATTCATACGCAACGTCCTTCCCGGAAGAACGCGCACCCTGTGACACATCATACTCATCCTGTGCAAGGACGGCTGACGATTGAAAAGAGCAATATCACCGTCAAGCAAGTGGCGCTCAACAACATAACCAGGCTGAAGCTCCTCGAGGGTTGCCTCCTTAGTCTCGTCAGTTATGCGCTTCTTCTTGCCATCAGGGCGAACAACATAGTTCGCTCCAGGATACTTTCCAGGACCGTTCTCGACAAACTTCTTCAAATATTGAATATTCCACTCATTCACCGTCTCAGGAACTGAAAGCTTCTGAGCTACAACCTCCGGAACTCCAACCTCATCAAGCCCTATCATAGGATCTGGAGAAATCACAGTTCTCGCGCAGAAGTTAGTCCTCTTTCCTGCAAGATTGTGACGAATCCTTCCCTCCTTGCTCTTTATACGCTCAGTTATCGTCTTCAAAGGCTGTCCGGACCTGTGACGCGCAGGAGGAAGCTGAGCAATACCATTATCAAAGAAAGTTGTCACGTGATACTGAAGCAAGTCCCACAAATCTTCAATAATGATTTCAGGCGCTCCGGCGTTTATATTCTCAAACAACCTCTGGTTAATACGCACAATATCTCCAAGCTTGTGAGTGAGATCATCCTCGCTCCTCTCACCAGTCTCAAGAGTTATAGACGGACGCACAGTTACCGGAGGAATCGCCAAGATTGTCAAAACCATCCACTCAGGCCTTGCAGTCTCAGGATTAAGACCGAAAAGCTCGCAATCCTCATCAGGCATTCTCTCAAGACGCGCCCTTACCTCTATTGGAGAGAGCCTCCTGTCACCTTCAACAAATGTTGTGGGCTTTTCAAGAACGATCTTGCCCTGCTTCTCCTTGCAATGCGGACACTTGTTACCCAACCTCGCACTTGTTATAAGAGCACGCAGAGCAGTCCTTCTCGCATCAGGGCCCTCGTTAGCCTCTATCTTATCAAGATGCGCCCTTGCTCTCTCGCGCTTATCATCAGGAATCATAAGCCTTCCGCAAGAGCCGCAACTTGTGCGAAGAAGAAGGTGTATTATCTTTGCAAACTTGACGTGAATTACTGGGCGCGCAAGCTCAATGTAACCAAAATGGCCAATACACTCCTTCAACTTGGAACTGCAAGTCTTGCAACGCAAACCAGGATCTATAACACCAAGGCGGACATCCATAAGACCTCCGTCTACAGGATAACCTTCCCTATCGTAAAGCTCAGGAGTCACTATCTTGGCGCTTGCCATCTTCTTTATCATCTTAGGAGATAATACACCGAAAACAACTGCATCCACCTGCTTGAAGACATAATGCGCCAGACTCTCCATACGCTCGCGAGAGAACTGCTCCTTGTCCACAGTCTCTACAGCCTCTGCAACATCAGAGTTTCCAGAAACATCCGCAGCTGAACCCTCTGAAGACTCCTGCTGCTCGATATCCGCGCCTTCTATCTTCTCTTCTACAAACTCTTCTTCCAATTCCCCTGCCTTCTTCTTTTTTGCCATCAGTACTTGCTCCTGAGCTTCAATTTAGGATAAAGACCCAAGCTCTTAAACTCGTCCAAGATTAACTTGAATGCATAACTCATCTCAATGTCGCTTATCTCAACATTCTCGCCGCAAATAGGACAGTATCGCTTATCCTTCAATGAATCCTGGATTGCAATAGTTCCACAACCCTCGCAAACAGGAACTACAGTCTTGTCGGAATCAAAACGCTCCTTCAACACCATGCTTGCGCCGTGCGCTACAAGAGTATCCTTTTCCATCTCACCAAGCCTCAATCCACCTTCCTTGGCACGACCCTCTGTAGGCTGTCTTGTCAAAAGCTGTATAGGTCCTCTTGCCCTTGAGTGAATCTTGTTTGCAACCATGTGCTTCAGCCTGAGATAGTACATGTTTCCGACGTAAATCTTTGCCTGATAAACCTCTCCAGTCACGCCGTTGTACATAGTCTCAACACCGCGCTCATCAAAACCGAGATTGCAGAGCTCCTCTCTCAATGCAGCCTCAGGCTCTCCGCTGAACGTTGTAGCATCAATCTCCCTTCCAGATAATGCTGCGGTCTTTCCTCCCAAAAGCTCAAGAATGTGCGATATGGTCATACGGGAAGGGATTCCATGAGGCGAGAATATCAGGTCAGGGACTATTCCGCTCTCACTGAAAGGCATATCTGCCTCTGGAACCAGAAGGCCGACAACTCCCTTCTGACCGTGCCTTGAGACGAACTTGTCGCCAATTTCAGGAATCCTGAGGTCGCGAAGCCTTACTTGAACCAGCTTGTTACCCTCCTCGTTCTCAGTTATGGCAACAAAATCAACAATTCCTTCCTCTCCGTGCCTTAATGCGACAGAACTCTCCCTTCTGATATTGGATGCAAGAGAATACTCCTCCATATTTGACAGAAAACGAGGCGGAGACGTCTTGCCTATTATAACATCCCCCTCTGCAACCTTTGCCTCAGGATAAACTATACCATCATCTTCCAACAAGCGATAATCCTGCTCTGACTTGTAACCTTTCACATCCTTATCAGGCAACCCTATGTTATCCATAAGTCCGCCAGAATAGCGAAGCTCCATAGCAGTTGCTGGCCTGAAATACGTGCTTCTGCCAAAACCTCTCTGGATTGAACCCTTGTTTATTATGACCGCATCCTCCATATTATATCCCTTGTAGGACATTATCGCAACAACAATATTCTGACCTACTGGGTGCTCTGCATAGCGCGAAACATCATAGATAGCAGTCTTGACAAGCGGGCTTTGAGGATAGTGCAACAAACTGACATCCATATCCATCCTCAAAGGATAATTTGACGCGTAAAGGCCAACTGCCTGCTTAATACCCTTTGACCCGATAATAAGCCTTGCCGACTGGATGAAATCACCATACGGTATGAGACCAGTCATAACGCCAAGCATAGAAATTGCAGAAACTTCAAGATGAGTGTGCTCGGGAGTTATCTCCTTATCTGATAGCGCAACAAGCGCGTTCTCCTCCTCTGCAGCATCAAGGTATTCAATAACTCCTTGAGCTACAAGATCGCTCCAGGAAATCTCCCCCCTCTCCAATTGCTTTATGTGGCGTTCTGTCAAAAGAGGCATTCCGTCTTTTACCACAACAAGCGGCCTGCGGCATCTTCCTCTTGCGCTCTCAACGTGAACCTCATCCAACACTTTGTCATAGTGAACATTCACCTCGCCTGCAAGAGAGCCGGCCCTTCTATCCTGCTTTACTCTTTCAACAAACTCAAGAGGACTGTCAACATCTCCAACATACTTGCCATTAAGATAAACTTCAGTCATTGTCTCACCAACCTCAAACCTGCACTGCAAAGGCCCTTGATGACCTGCTCATCATCAACCTGAGTGCTCACACTTGCAAGCATGCTGAAATTTTTACGCAAACCAATATTGGTTCCCTCAGGAGTCTCAGAAGGACAGAGCCTTCCGAAATGCGTTGCGTGAAGCTCCCTTGCCTCAAAGTTCTCCTGGCTTGAGGAGAGGGGCGATACAACACGCTGCAAGTGAGAGAGAGTGTTCAAATAATTCAGGCGCTGAATTCTCTGAGATACTCCCTTTCTTCCTCCAACCCAATTTCCTGTAGCCATGGCGCTGTAAATCCTGCTAGTCAAAAGCTTCTCGCGGATGATGACCTTTAT
>RFLK01000026.1 GCA_003694525.1 Candidatus Woesearchaeota archaeon | reverse complement strand
TTAGGACTATTATCAGATGAGACTGGGATGATCTTGAGACTTTGCCCGAATTGGAAGCGGATAAACCAGAATAGGACAGACAATAGAAAAACAATAGAAAAGCAACAGAGAGATGATGAAAAATAAGAAAAAAGGCAAAAAGTAAAAAGTCTACGTGCAAAAAGAAAGCGCATAGGGGGATTTATGAAAGATAACAGCAATAATACTGATGGCAAAAGTGACAAACGCTACAAGAGAGATGGAAAAGAGCGAAATAATGAAGGAAAAGTGAGAGTTCGCCTTTATATACCTGATGCAGAACACGGCAAAAAAGTGCGACTTGATGTGCAACAGCAAAGGCATCTGAAGGTCCTCAGAGTCAAAAAAGGAGAGAGAATAAGAGTGTTTGATGGGAGAGGACGCGAGTTTGAAGCGATTTATTCAGGAAAAGTGAGAGATAATAGCCTATTGCTTGAGCGAGAAATAGACCCCCTGCCCGAGCCAGGAGCGAGCATAACTCTTGCAACAGCAGTGCCAAAAGGCAAGAGAGCAGACTTTTTAGTAGAAAAAGTGAGCGAATTGGGAGTTTCACGAATAATCCCGATAATATATGCCAGAAGCAGCGTTATTCCGAGAGACGCTAAAATAGAGAGGTTAAGAAAAATTGCAACAGAGGCTTGCGCTCAAAGCGGAAGATCAACAATTCCAGAGATTGAAAAACCCATAACTTTCGCTCAAGCACTTGAAAAAGTGAGGGAATATAATAAGGCATTCTTATGCCATTTGAGCGGAGAGTTGCTTCAAAAGGCTTATCATGATGAGACGAGTATCATAATATTCATAGGGCCGGAAGGAGATTTTGCACCCTCGGAATTGGAAGCAGCACAAGAAGCAGGAATTGTAAAAGTGAGATTAGGGAGCACAATTCAGAGAGTTGAAACCGCAGCAATATCAGCTGTCAGCCAGCTTTGCGCACTTTGCGAGGCCAGACGGAAGCTTTATAAATGAGCGGTCTGACTCTCTGAGCGATGGAAGTAAAATTCGTCGAGGAAGGCAAAAACAGAATCGTTTTCGAGCTTTTCGGGGAAGGACACACTCTTTCAAATTTGCTGAGAAAAGAGCTCTGGCAAGACTCGCACGTCAAAGTCGCAACATACGCAATAGAGCACCCGCTTGTTGAAAAGCCACATTTTATCGTCGAAACAGACGGAGCAGATCCTAAGAAAACAGTGATCTCTGCAATATCAAGACTGCGCAAAGTTGCGCAAACGCTGAAAACAGAGGCAAAAAAACTCAAGTAATTGAATTCGACTTCAATCTCGCTCAATCATATCTCATACATTCTTGGTATGTTCTTGGAATTTAATAAAAAATAGCAAAAGGCAAGGTATAAATATTAACAACATAGTGCCTAATTTATGTTTGTGAGAGTAAAAAACATCAAAGGAAGACCTTACGCATACCTTGTAGAAAACGAATGGACCCCTTGGGGAAGCAGGCAAAGAGTTGTAAGCTATCTTGGAAGAGCAAGACTCCTTGAAAGAGAACACAACACAATAGAAAAATTACCGGACGGATTTGAGAGGGCTATCAAAACAGCAATAGAACAAGAGCTGAAAAACCACGGATTCAAAAAACACGACGACAAATACATAAAAGGACAAATAGTCGTTGACCTGAACAGAAAAAGAGTGCGATTCTCAAAAAAACAAACAGTCCTTGGAATGAACGAAGGGTTCTTGTGCGAGCACACACTAAAAGAGTTGCTCGAATACACCCCAAAAGAAAAACAAGCCGTTGCCGCGAAAAAACTTGCAATGCTCGCACTTGAGAGCGGGCTAAACCTAACACAAGAGCAATTCGTGCACATCTTCGAACAGGCAAAAAAGAAAACCATTAAGAGCGAAAACATAGATGAGGGAATTCAAGATACTGAAAAGACAAATAGCGAGGCAGACCTGTGAGCGCACCAAAACATATAGGCATAATACTTGACGGAAACAGACGTTTTGCAAAAAAAATAATGCTAAAACCCTGGAAGGGACACGAGCTTGGCGCTGGAAAGTTCAAGAAATTCCTTGAATGGTGCCTTGAAGCCGGCGTTGAAGAAGTTACAGCCTACTGCTTTTCAATACAAAACTTCAACAGGCCAAAAGAAGAATTTGACCACATAATGCGAATAGCAAGCTCAGAGATTGAAAGCTGGCTTGAAGATGAAAAACTCAAAGAGTTCAAAGAAAAAGGAGTTGCAATAAGAATAGTCGGAAGAGTCTGGATGCTTCCTGAAAGAGTTCAAGAGCTCGCACGCAAAATAATGGAAGCCACAAAAAACAACACCCCAAGAAAAGTCAACCTTGCATTAGCATACGGAGGCAGAGAAGAAATAATAGACGCTGTCAAAAAAATAGCAAAAAAAGCAACCCTTGGAGAAATAAACCCTGAAACAATAGGAGAGGCGGAAATATGGCAAAACCTGCAGGTGCAAAGCCCTCCAGACATAATAATAAGAACAGGGGGCGAGAGGCGAACATCAAACTTTCTCCCCTGGCAAGGAACATATTCAGAGCTGATATTCCTTGACAAACACTGGCCAGAAATAGAAAAACAGGACTTTCTAGACTGCATTGAAGAATTCAAGCGACGCGAGAGAAGGTTTGGAAAATAGGTTTAAATCACAGGCGAAACCTTTATAAACAAGCCTGCTGGACTTCAACTGCAAACAACCCAATAACTATACCACTTAGGTGGGAGGGAAAATGGAACAAAAACACTTTCAAGAAGCAATAACAAAGCTTGAGCCGTACAAGAAGAAATTCACACAAACATACGAGCTCATAATAAACCTTAGAGAACTGGATCTTAAAAAGCCAGAAAACCACATAGAAGCCTGGGTGAAACTCCCAAGCGGGCTTGGCAAGGAAATCAAAATCTGCGCGATAGTCGGACCAGAGCTTGCAGAACAAGCAAAAGAGTCGTGCAACACGGTAATCACTCCGGACGATTTCCCAAAATACGTAGGAGACAAGAAAGCAATCAAAAAACTGGCTGAAAAGCACGACTACTTCATAGCGCAAGCAAACATAATGGCAGACATTGCAAAGAACTTTGGAAGAGTTCTCGGCCCGCGAGGAAAAATGCCAAACCCAAAGGCAGGATGCGTTGTGCCTCCAAATGCAAACCTGAACACACTCTCAGAAAACCTCAGGAGAACAGTGAGAATTGCAGCAAAAGCACAACCCTCAATAAAGACCGCAATAGGAAGCGAAGCTATGAAACCAGAAGATGTTGCCGCAAACTGCATGGCAGTCTACACCACAGTTGCAAGAAAGCTTCCAAATGAACAAAACAATATCAAATCAGTGATGATCAAAAAAACAATGTCGCCTCCGGCACTCGTATCTGAAAAGGGCGCGGAGGTGCTCAAATGAGCAAACAAACAGCGACCCAAAGACAAACGCACAAGGCGGCAAAATGGAAGAAGGACATAGTTGCCAACATAGAACGACTTGGCAAGGAATATCCAATAATAGGACTGCTGAATATGGAGAACCTGCCTGCAAGCTCTCTTCTCAGAATGAAAAAACAGCTCCGAGGAAAAGTTCAGCTGGTAATGACCCGAAAAACGCTCATCAAACGAGGTCTTGAAAAGCTCAAACTACCCAATGGAGAAGAGCTCATAGCAAAAATAAAAGGGATGCCTGCACTGATGTTCACAAAGGACAACCCATTTGCACTTTACAAGACTATAAAGAAAAGCAAAAGCAAGGCTCCTGCAAAGCCCGGCCAGCAAGCGCCATTTGACATAATAATACCCGCAGGGCCAACACCATTCGGTCCAGGGCCGATCATATCAGAATTTGCACAACTCGGAATAAAAGCCGCAATAGAAGGCGGCAAGGTAGTAATAAAGAAAGAAGCGGTCGCAGTCAAAGAAGGCGAAACCATAAGCGGACAGCTTGCAAGCATGCTTCAAAAGCTCGGAATAGAGCCAATGGAAATAGGACTCGACCTTGTATGCGCGTACGAGAAAGGAATAATATACGATCGCAAAGTGCTCGACATCAACGAAGAAGAGTTCCTGGCAAACCTTGCAAAAGCAGCGAGCGGAGCCAGAAACCTTGCAGTCGAGATTTCCTATGCGACAAAGGACACCATCGAAACACTGCTTGGAAAAGCCAGCAGGCAAGCGCGCGCTCTTGGAATTGAGGCAGGCATAACCTCGCCAGACCTCATACAAGACGTGCTTGCAAAAGCGCAAAGAGAAGCGCAAGCGCTTGCAAATCAAACTCAAAATTAGGAGGACAACACAATGGAGTATATCTATGCCGCATTGCTCATCCACAAGGCAGGAAAGCCAGTGGACGAGGCAACCGTCAAAAAAGTGCTTGAAGCTGCAGGCATTACACCTGATGAGGCTCGCATAAAAGCACTTGTTGCAAGCCTTGAAGGCGTAAACATCGAAGAAGCCATCGAGAAAGCAGCAGCACCGGTTGCAGTCGCCGCAGCACCCGCCCAAGGAGGAGCTGAGGAAAAGAAAGAAGAAAAGAAGCCGGAAAAAAGCGAAGCTGACGAGAAGAAAGACGAAGCTGCAGCTGCTGCCGGACTCTCAGCACTATTCGGCTAAAAAAAATTTTTTTATTTTTCAAAATTTTAGCTGAGGCTAGCTCACGTTGACAGAAGATACAGCAAACACACAAACGCTGCAAGAGCAAGTGAAAGCATTGCGCGAAGAGCTCAATAAATTAAATGAGCAAAAGGAAGAAGTATTTGCAAAGCGCAACGAGATAGGCAGAGAAATCTCTAAACTCATAGGAGAGATAAAAGCGCTTAAAGACGAGAGAAACAAACTAACTG
>RFLK01000025.1 GCA_003694525.1 Candidatus Woesearchaeota archaeon | reverse complement strand
GTCTATTATGCTCTCTTTTGCTATTTTCCCTCTCTCAAGGGCTGAGAACAGGTCTTCAAAGTCTTGATCGCTCGGGTTTATTTCAACTCCGTACTCTCTTTTTATTACTGCAGGAGTTGTGAGAATTACTTCAGCAATATATGCTGGCTTAAGACTTTTGAATTTTTTTATGCAAAGGTCGAATAGTTTTGTCTTCTGACTTTTTGCAAGGGCTTTTGCTATATCCTCAGGGAGTATTTTTTTGTATCTTTTTGTCTTCTCTTGTATTGTCTCTGGCAATTCGACCGATAGTTTTTCTTTTGTTATTTTGATTGGAAGAACATCCGTCTCTGGGTACATTCGCGAAGCTCCCGGCATGGGTCTGATGAATCTTGTCGTGCCGTCGGGCATTGCTTTTCTCACTTCTTTTGGAACTCCTTTTATGGATTCTTGTGCTCTTTTTACTGCGGCGTTTATTGCGCGCAGGGCCTCATCCTCTTGTGCTGCAACGAGTATGAACGCATCTTCTTCTTTGCACAAGAGCGCTTGTTTTATTTTCCTAACTTCTTCTTTTTCTATTCCGTAGTTTGGAAGCTCATCTGAATGGAACAGTCCTTTAACGCTTGATGCCCATTTTGCTCTGTCGGACAGCTCGCTTCCAAGCCTTCTGCCAGGTTGAAGTTCAATTCCTAAAAGGCTTGAAAATCCGGGAAGTTTTATGCTCAAGACTTTACCTCCTCTTGCAAGGGCTGAGTTTATGATTTTGCTATTGCTTCTCTCAAGCAGGTGTGTGATGTCTTTTGGTTTGCTTGTTGTTATCTTTGCTTTTCTTTTTGCAAGCTCTTTTTTTATTTTGATCAGGTTTTCTTGTCTTTGAGCTTCAAGTTTTACGAGTGTTGGCAAAAGTTTCAAGTCTTGCGCTCCTTTTATTTCAACTCTTGCGCCTCCCTTTATGCTGACATTGACGTCCTGCCTTATGGTTCCTTGCCCTCTTTTGACTGGAAGTGACCTTAATATTAGCCCTAGCTCTCTTGCAACTTCTTGGCATTGCTCTGGGCTTGTTATTTCAGGGGCGGTGCTTATTTCAAGCAGGGGAATTCCTAGCCGGTCAAGCCGGTATACGCTTTTGCTCTCCCTCTCTTCTATTATTCTTGCGCTGTCTTCTTCGAGTATTACTGTGGGTATTCTTATTGGCCCTTTTGTTGATTGTATTGAGCCGTCCATTGCAATTAGCGTTGTTCTTTGAAATCCTGTTGTGTTGCTGCCATCTATCACTATTTTGCGCATGACTTGCGCTTCATCTACGAATCTTGCTTTGAGCAGTTTTCCTGCTTGTATTGCTATTTTGAGCGCTTCTTCTCTTATTGGTCTTGGAGGTTCTTCGTCAAGGTCTATAAGGCATACGTTCTCATCGTGGCATTCGTATATGTTTTCTCGCGCTCTCATCGCTTGCGCTGCTGCTGCAGGGTCAACTTCTCCGCTCTCTCCTATGACTGCGCGCAGTCTTCTCTCTATTGTGTATTCGGGCGGGTTTTCATTGAGTTTTGAGGGGCATTTGCAGAATAGTTTTCCTGTATCGAGCTGTTGGTGTATTTCTAGGCCGCAGGTGATCTTTGCCATACTGTTTTGCCTCCTTCTGTTATTTTTCTTATCCTGTGAAGTGGTATTGTTGCCTCTCGTCCATTGCAGTCTATTGCCATAAAGCTTCCTTCTATTCTTTTTATTGAATTGAATGGTATTTGTTTGAGCTCTCCCTTATCTCGGTAGTATATGGTGTAGTCTTGCGGGTTTAGCCTTTTGTCGTGTGCGATTTTGTCCAGCATTTCTTTTTCTGTTTTCATTGGAGGAAGGTGTGGTATTTTTCCCTCTCTGTTATCTCGCCCGCTATGTTTTCTGTCATGTATTTTTTTGGGTTTTTCTTTGTTAGTGCAACGCTTAGTTTTGCAAGGGCTGTCTCTGGCAGCATGTCTTCAAGGAATGTTGCGCCTATGTCCATTGAGAGTTTTCTAAGGCTTGCATAGACGTGGGGGTGTACTCTTCCGTACAGTGTTTGCGAGCATATGAAGACGGGAATTTTCTTGCAGGCTTTTTTGAGGGCGGTCTCAAGGGATTTAGGATTGTTCAGCGGCACGTGGCCAAGGGCTGTTGCTGCGATTATCATTCCGCGAACTTTTCCGAGTTGTTTTGTTATGATCGAGGGATCTATTGATGGGTGTATTTCTATTAGGCTGATTTCGGACTTGCACGAGTTGACTTTCAGTTTTTTGTTTTCAGGAGGTTTTTTGGTTGAAATGTGTTCTATTCTGCCCTCAGGCCATACTCTTGCCAGAGGGTCAACGCCCATTGGTCTGAAAGCATCTCTTCTTGACGTGTGCATTTTTCTGGCTTTAACGCCTGGGATCAGGTTGCAGTATGTGTCTGAGCTTTCGGCGTGCATGCATATTGCAACGCCTGCGTGTTTCAATTTTGAGGCGGCGTGTACTGCGCAGGCAAGGTTCATGAACGCGTCAGATGACGGTCGGTCTATTGAGCGTTGAGCTCCTGTAAGTATTACTGGTTTGTCAAGGCCTTCAAGCAGAAAGCTCAGTGCCGCGCTTGTATAGTGCATTGTGTCTGTTCCGTGCGTTATCACTACGCCTTCAACATTTTGAAGTGTTTTTGCAACGGCTCTTGCTATTTTTGCCCAGTCTTGGGGGAGAATATCTTCGCTCATAACTTTCATCACATTAACGGCCTTTATGTTCGCGGCTTTTTCAAGCTCGGGGCACATTGCGATAAAGTCTGAGGCTTGATAGTCTGCATATACTCCTCCTGTTATGTAGTCCACTCTCGAGGCTATCGTGCCTCCGACTGAGAGTATTGCAACATTTGGCAGGTTTTTGTTTTTTGATAGTTTTTGTTTTGGTTTCTCTTTTTTCTTGTATTTTTCAATGACTTTTATGTTTTCTATTGTTTTTGTGGCTATTCCTATGTTATATCCGCTCTCTAGTTTTAGCACTGTTGTGTCTTGGCTTAGAAGCTCTGGGCGTGGCAGGAGTGTTCCTTTGTAGGTGGCTTTTTTTGTCTTTATTTCGACAGTGTCACCTGCTTTTGCCATGGTTTTGTTGAGCGCGTGTTGTTTATAAATGTTTATTGGTGTCATGATGATACCGCAAGATTTATAAACGCCCCGTCAGTCGTCACTTGTATGTTACAATACGCTCTGTGGGGTGTGAGTTTTGTGACTTTGTGGCTCACGCTCGTGTGGCTTAATTATCTTGTAATGGGTCGCGAAAAGCGGTATCTCAAGAAGCTTCCAAAGGTCTCGTTTGGAATTCCGGCGTGGAATGAGAGCAGAACTGTTGTCAGAACGCTGGATTCTCTTCTAAATTTGGATTATCCTGCAAAGCTCAAGGAGATAATAGTTGTAAATGATGGTAGCACTGATGATACTCTTGATGTTCTAAAGGGTTATGTTGAGGAGCATCCTGAGGTTATTTTGATTGATAAGGAAAACGGTGGCAAGGCTTCAGCATTAAACGCGGCTCTATCTCGTGCAAGCGGGGATGTGTTTGCGGTTATGGACGCTGACACTACTGTTGAGCGGGGCGCTCTGCGCAAGATGCTTCCTCATCTTGCAGACAAGAGGATTGGTGCGGTGATTAGCAGGATAAGGGTTGATGGCCCTCGGAATTTTCTTGAGCGTATGCAGAGTTTTGAGTATGTGATGTCCAGTATGACTCGTTTTATAATGAATAATTTTGGCACTCTTGCAATAACGCACGGTGCCTTGACTCTCTTCAGTTCGCATCTCTTGCGCAAGGTTGGAGGCTTTACTGAGGATAAGGATAATATAACTGAGGATTTTGAGATTGCTCTTCGTCTGAGAAAGAATGGCTATGATGTTATAATGGAGCCTGATGCTGTATCTTATACGAGGGTTCCGCGCAGCATATCTGCTGTCTGGGTGCAGCGTTTGAGGTGGTCAAGGGGCTACATTTACAATATGTGGAAGTATCGTTCTATGATTTTTGATAACCGCTATGGGTTGCTTGGAACTTTCCAGCTGCCTGTCAATGTTTTGGCTGTTGTTTTGCTTGTCGCAAATGTTGGCATATTGTCCATTGACTTTATGGATCGCTTTTTTGAGTACATTGTAAGATCTTTGACAATAGATGGTTATTTTGTCAATAGCTTGTTTGATTTTCCTGGTTTGAAGTCGTTTGTTCTTGCAAGAAACGTTCAGGTAACTTTGCCCATTCTTGTGAGTTTGGCTCTTGGAATTTATTTGATGGTTTACGCTCACAGGGTTTTCAAGGAGCGTTTGAGAAGCAACATCGTGCCTACTCTTGCATACACTCTCGCAATGCCCTATTTTTCGACTCTTAACTGGGCGTCGGCAATTGTGAAAGAGTTTTCAAGGTCTAAGCGCAGGTGGAGGTAGTCCTGGCTTGTAGGATGGTGTTTGTGAGTAATATTTTTAAAGGTGAGTTTTGGTCTCGTCGTTATGCACCCGTAGCTCAGCTTGGATAGAGCGATTGCCTCCTAAGCAATAGGTCAGGGGTTCGAATCCCCTCGGGTGCGTTGTCATCAGAGTTTTGAGGCGGGCTGGTTGATAGGTTGTAGGTGGTTTACAAGGTGCCTGCTAAGGTTTGATTATGGTTTTGATTAAGCATTTTCCGGAAGATTTTGTTGTTGATGAGGTATCTTCAGTTGTACCTTTCAAGGAAGGGGCTTTCTCCTACTTTATTTTGAGGAAGAAGAACAGGTCTACTTTTGAGGCTTTGGATATGCTATCGCAGGCCTGGCGAATTAATCGCAATTCATTAGGGTATGCTGGTCTGAAGGATAAGCGAGCTATAACTTCTCAAGTTTGCAGTATAAAGGGTGCTTTTAGGGAGTTCTCGAATTCTTTTGTGAGTGTTGAGTTTTTTGGAAAAGGGTCTCGTCCTGTATCTTTGGGAGATCTTGAAGGAAACAGGTTCAGGATAACTGTCAGGGGAGTGAGGGAGTTGCCTGATATAAGGCCTCGTTTTTTGAACCTTTTTGGCTCTCAACGTTTCAGCTCTCATAATGTTGAGATTGGACGCGCTTTGATAAAGAGGGATTTTAGGCGCGCAGCTTCGATCCTGTTGGAGAAAAACCCCCATCTTATAAGGCGCGATCTTTTTGATAAGGGGCAATTTATATCTGCTCTTCGCTCTATTCCAAGAAAGAGGCTTTTGCTCTTCGCTCACTCTTATCAGAGTTTTATCTGGAACCGTGCAGCTGAGTCGACTTGCAGGGATGAGCTTGCAATTGTCGGTTTTGGGACTTCTGAGTCTGACATTGATGATTGCACTCGCTCTGTTCTTGAGGAAGAGGGAGTCTCTCCTCGCGATTTTATTGTAAGGGAGTTTCCCGAGATAAGCCTTGAGGGCTCTTCCCGCTCTGTGTGGGCTGTGGCCGAAGATTTGAAGGTGGGCCCTTTGGAGTTTGATGAAGTGTCGGGTCTTAATAAGGTGGTGCTGTCTTTTTTTTTGAAAAAGGGTTGTTATGCTACAGAATTTATCAGGCAGTCTTTTGGGAGTCTATGATTTTGCAGATGTCTTTGAATACGCTTTCAATATCTTTGCTGGCATCAACGCTTTTTGCAATTCCTCTGGACTTGTAGTATTCTACAATTGGTTCTGTTTTTTCTCTGTAAGTTGCAAGGCGTTTTAATACAGCATCTGGCTTGTCATCTTCTCTCTGCTCGAGTGGGCCTTGGCAGATATCGCAGATGCTTGGTTTTTTTGGCGGGTTGGAGTATCCGTAGACTGCTCCGCATTTTGCGCACTCTCTTCTGCTTGATATTCTTTTTACGGCGATCTCATCGCTCAGTTTTAGCTCTATTGCAAGGTCTATTTTTATCAGCTTGTCAAGCAGTTCTGCTTGTTTGATTGTTCTTGGAATTCCGTCAAGGATGTTTCCTTTATCTGATAGCAGGCCTTTTATCATGTCTACTACTATCTCGTCAGGTATAAGTCCGCCTTTGTCTACGTATTCTTTCATTCTAAGAGCAAGCTTGTCCCCTTCTCTGACTTTTCTTCTGTAGATTTCTCCTGTTGATATGTGTTTGTAGCCGTACTTTTTTTCTATTCTCTTAGCTTGGGTTCCTTTTCCAGAGCCTTGAGGGCCTATTAGTACTATGTTCATCCAAAATACCTTCCGATTTTTTCAGAGCTTTGAGTCTCGCTCCAGCACTCTCTCATTTTTTTAATGGTTTGAGCAACTCTGGTGTGTGCCAGTCTCCATTCTTTGACTGCTGTGCTTATTGCCTCTGCGCTCATCTTATCCTCTGCAAGAGCGTCGGACTCCAGCAGGAGCCTGTTTATTTGTGTTAGTTTTGAGAATAGTTCAAGTGCTTCCTGTCTGTCCTTGTTGTTGAATGCTTTTGACTCGTATATGTCTGTTATGCTTGAGGGATCCGGGTTTACTGCGTGTTCGAGTATTGTTGTGTATTGGTCTATCTTGTCAAGGATTTTTTTTCTTATGGCGCTCAATGGGTGCTTGGTCTCTTCAATTGAGCTTATCTCAAAGTGCTTGTCAATATCTTCGTATTTTGGCAGGTTTTTGTGAGTGTTGCAAAATTACTAAAAGAAATAGGAGAGTTAAAATCCAGCTTTAGAAAAGCTATAACTG
>RFLK01000024.1 GCA_003694525.1 Candidatus Woesearchaeota archaeon | reverse complement strand
TCTTATGGAGTATCGTGAGAGGATTCTTGCTCTGGCCAGAAGATCGCCTCTGCTTCCAAGTTCTCTTGCAAGGGCGCTTGGCAGCGATAGCATTATGGCTGGCGCCATGCTCAGCGAGCTTTGCGAGAAGGGTGCTCTCAAGGCCTCATCTTTGAAGGTTGGCGGATCTCCTTTGTATTATATTCCTGGGAATGAGTTTCAGCTTTTGGAGTTCACTTCTCATTTGAATGAGAAAGACAGGGCTACGCTTGATCTTTTGCGAAAATATGGGGTTTTGCGCGAGCGTGAGTGCGATCCTCTAACAAGGGTTTCTCTTATGAGTTTGAAGGATTTTGCAAAGCCTCTTGTTGTGCAGTATGATGGTATCGAAGAGCGTTTTTGGAAGTGGTTTGAGGTTGGAGATGAGATGGCAAAAGAGCTCATTGCAAATGCCCTCTCGAAAGGAAAGAGTGGAGGGGTTGCTGAAGAGCAAGACGGTCGAAAAGAAAGCGGTCAAAGAGAAGAGTCTAAGGCACAATCAGATGAGCAGAAGGAAAGCGCTGAAAAGAGCCCAGATGTTGGTTTTGCTGAGAGCAAAGAAGAGGTTCCAGAATCATCGAAAGTGGCGTCAAGTGGTGAGTCTGGGACTGCAAAATCAACTGAAAAATCGTCTTCCATATCATCTGGTGATTTTTGGGATCGTATCAACTCGTTTTTGTCGAGCAACAAGATAGCTTTGCGCGAGCGTGTTGTTGTAAAGAAAGGAAAAGAGTTTGATCTTGTAATAGGTGTTCCATCTCCAGTAGGGATGCTTTCTTATTTTTGCAAGGCTCGATCAAAGAAAAGGGTTAGCGACAAGGATCTGAGCGCGGCTTATGTTCAGGGGCAGTTGAGGAAGCTTCCTGTTATTTTCATGACTGATGGGGACCTTACCAAAAAAGCAAGAGAGGTTGTTGGAAAGATGAGTGGTTTGACTGTAAAGAGGGTGGGAGATGGGAGTTAATCTTAGGGATTTGCTTGAATACAAGCAAATAGAGCTGTCTGATTTGAAAGGCAAGGTCCTGGTAGTTGATGGCAATAATATGCTCTACCAGTTCTTATCTACGATTCGCCAGCGCGATGGCTCTTTATTTACAGATCACAAAGGGAGGGTTACAAGCCATTTGATTGGGTTGTTCTCAAGGGTGACTAATATTATGGGAAAGGGGGTAAAGCTCGCATTTGTTTTTGATGGAAAGATGCCTGAACTAAAGCGGAAAGAGGTTCAAAGGAGGGCAGAGGCAAAAGAGATGGCGGCTCAAAAGTATGCTCGGGCGCTTGAAGAAGAGGATGTTGAAGAGATGAAAAAGTATGCTGCAAGAACATCCAGGCTATCAAAAGATATGATCTCAGATGCGATTCGTCTTTTGGAGCTTTTAGGGTTGCCCGTCGTTCAGGCCCCAAGCGAGGGCGAGGCTCAGGCAGCGCATATGGTTGCAAAAGGCGATGCCTGGGCAACAGCATCTCAAGATTATGATAGTTTGCTGTTTGGCTCTTCAAGGCTTGTGCAGAACTTGTCCATTGAGGGAAGGCGCAAGGTTCCTGGAAGGCATGTTTACAAGATAGTGAAGCCGAAGTTGTTTGTATTGGAAGATAATCTCAAGGCTCTCGGAATAACTCGCGAAAAGCTCATCTGGCTTGCCATTTTGATAGGTTGTGATTATGCCCCTTCTGGAGTTAAGGGCATAGGGCCTAAAAAAGGCTTGGCTCTCGTTCAAAAATGCAGTTCTGCAGAGGAGCTCTTTGAGAAGGTTGAACTTGCAGATGATGTTGATTGGAGGGATGTTTTGAGTTTGTTTGAAAATATGCCCGTAACTGATGATTATTCTTTGACTTGGGGGCCTGTGAAAAGAAAGGATGTTGAGCATTTGCTTGTTGAAGAGCACGATTTTGGGCGTGAGCGAGTAAATAATGTTCTTGATAAGATATCTGCCAAAAAGGGGCAGAGCCTGTTGGGTGATTTTTGATGAATCTTAAGGAGGCTTTGAAGGGAAAGATTTCTGATGAGGAGCTTGCGCTTGTTCGCAGAAGTTTTGATGTTGTTGGCGATATAGCGATAATTGAGGTTCCAAAAGAGATCGCTCATCGCGAGAATCTAATAGGCAATACTTTGCTCTCTTTGCTTAAGAACGTGAAGACGGTTCTTGTTAAGGAAGGAGGGCATTCGGGGAAGTACAGGCGTCAGAAGATGAGGTGTATTGCTGGCGAGGATAAGAGGGTTACATCTCACAAGGAGAGTGGTGTTCGCATAATGGTTGATGTTGAGCGTTGTTATTATTCTCCAAGGCTTGCCAATGATCGCTTGAGTATTGCAAGGAAGGTCAGGTCTGGGGAGAGGGTTCTTGTCGTCGGCTCAGGGGTTGGCCCGTATCCTTTGGTTATTGCAAAAAACGCAGACCCTAAAGAGGTTGTTGGAATTGAGATAAATCCTGTGGCTCACAAGTTTGCCCTTGAGAATGCAAGGTTGAACAAGCTCGAGGGTAAGGTAAGGTTTGTTAAGTGTGATGTTAGGGATTTTGGGAGGTCTTTATTTGACAGGGTGATTGTTGCAATGCCTCACGAGGGAGTTGATGCTGCAAGGTTTGTTTTTAAGAATGTGCGCTCGGGAGGGTTTCTTCACGTTATGGCATTCACTCCAGAGGGTGATTTGAAAGGGCCTGCAAGGGCGCTCAAGGAACTTGCGAAAAAGTGCACGAAAAGACCCTTGAGGATTTTAAGGACTGTTCTTGCAGGTCAGCACGCGGTTAGAAGCTATAGGGTTCGCATTGATGCAAAGCTGGGCTAGCCGAACATTTTGAGGTAATCTTGCCCTTCTGTTGAAACTTCTTGTTTTACTTTTTCTATCGCTTCGAGAAAGTCTTCTTGTTTTACTTGGGTTCTATTCTCGCGTATTGCAAAATAGCCTGCCTCTGTTACGACTGCTTTTATCTCTGCGCCTGAAAATCCTTCCATTGCGCGAATGAGCTTTTTCTTGTTCAGTCTGCCTTTTTTCATCTTCTTTGCGTGTATTGAGAATATTTCAGATCTTGCTTCTTCTCCTGGAAGGTCTACGTGTATTAGCCTGTCAAGCCTTCCAGGCCTCACTATTGCAGGGTCCAGTATGTCTTTTCTGTTTGTGCATCCTATTATTTTCACATTGTCAAGGGGATCGAACCCGTCTATTTCTGCAAGGAGTTGCATGAATGTTCTCTGGACTTCCCTCTCGCCTGATGTTCCAACATCAACCCTTACGCTTGCAATGGCGTCTATTTCATCTATGAATATTATGCTTGGCGCTCTCTCTCGTGCTATTTGGAATATTTCTTTGACAAGTTTTGCTCCTTCTCCTATGAATTTTTGCACGAGCTCGGATCCTACAACTTCTATGAATGTGCTCTTTGTGCTTGCAGCGACCGCTTTTGCAAGCAGTGTTTTGCCAGTTCCCGGCGGGCCGTATAATAGTATGCCTTTTGGGGGTTCTATGCCTATTTTTTTGAAGAGTGCTGGTTTTGTCAATGGAAGTTCTATGACTTCTTTTATTTCTCTTTCTTGGTGTGCGAGCCCTCCGACGCTTTTCCAGGATATCGTGGGCTTTTCTATTATTATGAATTTGTCTGCTTCAAACTTCCTGACAGAGTCGAGTTTTTTCACTACTGTGAGATTTTTTTGTTCTGCAAGAACGGTGTCTCTTGGCGAGAGTTTCTTGCATTGTTCGCTAACTTCTACCATGAATTCGTTTCCGTTCGGGAGCCTCACTATGGCCTGGCCTCCCATAACGTCCCTTATCTCGCATAGTATTAGTGGAGGGCGCTTGAATTTTTCAAGCTCTCTTTCAAGGTTTGCAACGCTCTCGCGCAAGAACTTGTTTTCTTCTTCAAGGCCGTTTATGTCTGTTTGGTACCCGAAGGTTATTCCTCTCTCGCTCATCCAATGCACATCAAGGACGAGCATATTTAAATGTATCGAGTCTATGCAGGATATGCCTTGTTTATTATGTCTTCTTTTCCTTCAAGCACTTTGTGAATTGGCTCGATTAGCTTGTTTATCTCTTTTGCAACGGCTTTTTTCAGGTCTTGCGGGTGCAGTTTGCCTGATTTGAAATCCGCTTCGAGGTCAGAATAGTTTGAATATTGCGCATTGCCTCCGAACTTTTCTGGCCGTTCTATTGTGAATGTTTCTTTTTTGTCTTCTTTCTGGACCATTATGACGTATTTGCAGAATGCGATTATTCCGTTGTTTTCAATTTGTTTTTCAGGGCAATACGCACTCATTATTTTTTTCTCAACTGTTCTTGGGTCGTCTTGCAGGGCTATTTTTGATCCGGGCTCTGATGAGCTCATCTTTCCGCTTGCTGTAAGCCCTGGTATTAGCGGGCTCATTATTTCAATTCGCCTGGCGTATCCTATTTTTGGCAGGTGTTCTCTTGCAAAGACCAGTATTTTTCTCTGGTCCAGTCCTCCGAATTGCGCGTCAACTTTCAAGTATTCTTCATCAAGGCTTTGCATCAGGGGATATATGAGTCCTGAGAGCTTTGGGCTCTCGCCCATTTTTACAACCTCGCTTGCAGCTCTCATAGCGTCATTCACGCTCGAGTGCGTGCTCATTTTGAGAAGATCGTACACGTACTCTTTTGTAAGTTGGTAATCGCTTCCTTTTATTATTTCAATTTTTGAGAGGTCTGCTCCTAGTGATTTGAATATTGCGGGTATTACTGTTTTGTAGTATTCATACCTTGCATCGACGAGTTCCCAAGGGGTGTTGTCAAGAGCTGCGTGCAGGTCTGCGAGAAGCAGTTTTACGCGAAATCCTGCGTTTGCAAAATCTGTCATCTTTTGTGCCCAGACAAAATATCCTATGTGTGGCGTGCTTGTCGGAGCTGTCCCTAAGTATATTGATGGTTGTTTTTTTTCAGCCAGAAGCTTTTTGAGCTCTTCTGCGGTTATTATTTCCTGAGTGTTTCTTGCAACAAGTTTGTATCTTTCCTCAACGCTCATTTCAGCCATTATAGCTTCGTGTTTTCCTTGATAATATAAACATTGTCATATCCTACTGTACAATTACGCATAATTCTTTTAAGCGTGCTTGCAAGGCTCTGCCCGATGAGAATTTTACCAATTTCAGCGCTTGCTTGCTGGGTTTATTGCCCAAGGCAGTTCCATTATTCCTATGTTTTGGGTGAGAAGCCTGTTTTGAATAGGGCAATGGCCCTTGGTATTGCAAAGCACAAGGTTCATGAGTTGTGGCCTGAGAGCGAGAAGAGGGCTGTTTTTGCGCAGGATGTGCAATCAGCGATTGAGAGTGAGGTGGAGCGTGTTGCGGGCATCTGCGTTAGGTTGAATTCTCGCGCGTTGAAGAAGACAGGGGTCCATTTCAAGGAGGCTTTTGATCAAGTGAGGGATGTTGCGCGCGCTTGTGCAATATCTTCTTTTGAGCGCATGGCTCCTTTGTTGAAGTCTGGTCTTAGAGGGGAGGCTCTCTGGCAGGCTTTGACTCCGAAGATCAAGCCAGAGTATAGGATTGAGAGCAAGAGGTTGGGTGTCAGGGGAAGGATAGATTCTCTTGAGTGTTATGAGAACAAGATAGTGCCTGTGGAGTTAAAGTCAGGATCCGCTCCTCCAGATGGCGTTTTTGATCATCACAGGGTTCAGGTTGCGTGTTATGCTCTTGTTTTGGAGGAGATTTTTGGCTCGAGAGTTGATGAGGCTGTTGTCCATTATGTTGATAAGCGTTCTCGCAGGCCTGTTATTATGAATCCTTTCACAAGGGAGTTTGTTGAGGGTGTTGCAAGGGATGTTCGCAAAGCGCTTTTAGCAACCCAGGCTCCAAAGGGTTGCGGTCGCGATTCTTGTTCTGCTTGTTGTAAGGATTAGGGCCGACAATATGACCGAGCATAGAAAAGCTTAAATACAGTCGAATTCAGGTTCTTTTTATGGAAGCGGATAAGAAGTTTTCGAAGGAGCTACTCACAAAGACTGTTGTAAGCAAGAGTGGCAAGCGCTTTGGTGATGTTGGTGATATTGTTTTTGAGACCAAGAGTGGCGAGCTCATATCTGTGGTGCTTAAGAATCCTACTCCTTATGCTGACAAGTTTGATCTTGAGCGTTCAAAGTCTGGAGAGCTGTTGATACCTTTTAGCGCGGTTATCGCTATGGGTGATTTTCTTGTGATATCCGAAGAGGATATTGTTTGAACGCCTCTTCTTTAGCAATCTTTTTATAATTCCTTCTTGCGCTTTGGTTTATGACTTCAGCCATTTGGACGGAAAAGTACAGGCCTAAGACTTTTTCTCAAGTAAGGGGCCAGAAGGATATTGTTGACAAGCTCTCGGCATTTGTAAAGCAGAAAAACCTTCCTCATTTGTTGTTTGCAGGCCCGGCAGGTGTTGGAAAGAGCACTTTGGCTCTTGTTATTGCTCGCGAGCTTTTTGGTGATGGTTATCGTGAGAATTTTCTTGAGTTGAACTCTTCAGATGAGCGCGGAATAGATGTTATTCGTGTTAAGGTCAAGGATTTTGCAAGGACAAAAGCCCTTGGCGATGTTCCCTTTAAGCTGATTTTTCTTGATGAGTGTGATGCTCTAACTCGCGATGCTCAGCAAGCCTTGCGTCGCACTATGGAGATGTACACTGGAACGTGCAGGTTTATTCTTGCTTGCAATTATAGCAGCAAGATGATAGATCCTATTCAGAGCAGGTGTGCAGTTTTCCGTTTCAGGCCGCTTGATGAGGAAGAGATAAGGAAGCTGATAGATGAGGTTGCTTCTGAAGAAGGGCTGTCTATTGATGATTCTGCTCGTAGCGCTCTTGTCAGTGTTGCAGGGGGTGATTGCAGGCGTTTGCAGAATGTTTTGCAGTCCTGCGCAGCAATAACAAACAATATCACTGAAGAGACGGTTTACTCTCTTGCCAGCGTTGCTCAGCCCCAAGAGGTGAGGGATGTTCTCAAGGTTGCGCTATCTGGTGATTTCTTAAAGGCAAGGTCAAAGCTTCTTGAGGTTATGCTCAAGTACGGTCTTTCAGGAATAGATCTTGTAAAGCAGATACAGTCTGAAGTCTGGAATCTTGATGTGCCTGGGAGGGATAAGGTGTCTTTAATTGATAAGTGCGGAGAGATAGAGTTCAGGATCGTAGAGGGTTCTGATGAGTTCGTCCAGCTTGAGGCTTTGCTCTCTCAGTTCGTTTTGATGTCTACTCAGAGCTCTTTACAATGATGTTTGTTTGAGCGCTTTGTGAGTAATCGTAGATTGCTTCTATGTTTATCAGTTGCTCATAGTCTGCAGGGTTTGATATTGTCTGTGTGCAGCTTATTTGTTTGCGCCCTCCATAGAGTGTTATCCAGCCTTCTGCGCCGTCCTGGACCGGGTTCAATCCTGTGCATTGGAGTCCCGAGAGTCCTGTGTTTACTATCAGGTAAGCTCTGTTTGAGCTTTTTCTATTTGTCTTGTCGCAGTTGGAGTTTCGCTCATAGAGCTCTCCTGATCCAATATTTGCAACTTCAAATGAGAATCCTATTTTGTTGCCAGATCTGGTAGTTTGTTTAAGGTTCTGTATGTGCACTGGCGATCCTGAGTTGTGGACTTGTTTTGCCTCAGATACAGAACAGATTCCTCCAGGTCTTGGGCTTAGCAGGTTTTTTCTAACGCACAGCTTGCTCACTGCTCGTGTTCTGTATAGGTAGCAGGATTCTGCTCTGAGTGTGAATTGGGCTTGAGCGCCTGCAAGCGCTTTCTGGTAGTTGAGCCCTCTAAATTCCACAAAAACAGGCGATCCTGGAATTATGTTTCCTTGAGGGTCCTTTCGTGTTTCAACAAGATCGTCAGGAGGGTTTTGTATTAGCTCTTGAGGTGTTTTTCCAAACTCTGCAGGGTTTATTCCGCTCAATTCAACCCTTGCCGTCGCTTTTTCAACAGGCGATTCTCCTTTGTTTTCAAGTTTGACTATAACATCAAATGGGTCTGTTCCAGAATCGAAGACGCTCTCTCGCACGTCTTGGAATGATAGTTCAACGCCTTGTGTGCCTCCTACAAATGGGCTTTGTTCTATGTTTACTTGCTTTCCTTCTTCTTGGGCGCAGGCAATTAGAAGAGCAAGTGCCAGTAATATTAATACTCGCCTCATTTTGTTTGTTTTAGTTATTATGCTCTTATAAATGTTTGCTACGGCTCGACGTATTGTTTCAGGTGGATGATATTACTGTTACAATCTTGGGTATTGTTGTCTTATAGCCGTACCTTAGCTTTACTGTTATTGGTGTTATGTATGCGCTCTCTCCTCTTATATCTTCAAGCTCGCAGGTGATTGTTCTGCTCTGTAATGGGAATAGGCCTCTTTGCTCTCTCAGGCGAGGCTTGCACGTATCTATGATGTTCTGTCCGGAAACGCTGACTTCTTCTACAAGAACTCGGTCTATATCGTTTGGGCCAAGCCCTGGACTGTTGGGGTTGCACTGGGCAATTTTGTTCGGATCAAAAACTGTTCCTCCGCCAACATTTGATATTGTTATTTCAAAACGCGTTCTGCCGGGCTGTGCTATTACGTTTACGTTTTGCACTGCAACAGGAGCCCCTTGGCTTCCAAGATTGATTGCGCTTGGCGTGCATACTTTTTGTTGTGCGTATGGTGAGAAGGGGTTTGGATCTATGCACACTTGTCCTGTTGCAACAGTCTCGTACGTGTAGCAGGCAGTCGCGTATATTGGTTGTTGTATTCTATCAACGCCTTCTGGAAGGGTGACTCTTGCTCTGAAAGATATGGTGTCAAATTCTCCTCTTTGAACGTAGGGGCCTCTTCCTTCAAGAACTCTTATTGGCTGGCCTTGAGTGCTTATTCCTGTTATTATGTTGGGGTCAAACCCGTGAAGATATAGCCTGTCCTGCCCCCCTCCGACTGTGCTTGTTCCTCTGTTTTCTACGTTCACTAGTATTTGCAGTGGCTCTCTTTGCTCTGCGATTATTGTTGGTGGTGGAAGGTTTGGTGCAAAAGATAGCGCAAGACCTTGGTTTCCTGAACGGTATGTTTGAGGGGTTGGCGTTGTGTCTTTTCTCTGGCAGGCTATCAAGAGTATTAGGAGAAGAATTATGAACGCTCTTTTTTTCATGGCTGCTTTTAAGCTTAGTGTTTATTTATACTTTTCGTCAGCAGGATGTCTGCCCTGGCAGTCTTTTGATGTTGAATGTCAATGTTTTGGTGTTTATGTATCCGTATTCAATGTTTGCTGTCAGGATTGAGCTTATTGTTCCAGCGCCCTTTGGGTAAGTTGTTTTGCTTGTGCAGGAGATTATTGTCGTATCAGGTCCGATTTCTGCATTCTCTGGAGCGCATTCCAGCTCTTTTCCTGCAAGGTTTGCGTTTATTTTCACCAAGGGCTTTAGTCGGGTGCTTGCTCTTGCGCTCCCGCACGCAAATTCGAGCGCGGCAAGGTCTACTATTCGCCCGCCTCCTTGGTTTTGCACGTGTATTAGAAATGTTGGGCGTATTCCTTCGTTTGTTGGTATCATTACTTGATCAACCTGTGTTATTGCAACAGGAGCTCCTTGCCCCCCTCTCAAGTCTATGGGCTCTGCTCTGCAGGGCTTGTTTGGTATGGTGTCTGCTATGTCGGGGTCTATGCATACTGGTATGTTTGCTTTTGTCTGGTAAGGGTAGCAGGCTTGGAATATTAGAGGAGTCTGATAGTTTTGCAGTTGCTCTGCAAGGCCGTTATTTTTCAAGCTTATTGTCATTTTGAGTGTTTCTCCTGGGGAGTATTTTGTTCTTCCTTCAAGGCTGATTTCTCCTTTTTGAGGTGTTATTGGTTTCAGGACTTGGGGTTCTGTTATTATGTTGTATTCTCCTCTCTCTATGTTCGCTGTTCCGGCATTGTGCAGAGTTGTTAGAACATCTGTTTGTTGGCACATTATAATATCCCTCGAGACCGGCTTCAAGGATATTTCAAGCGCGCGAACTCCTCCTTCGACTTCTGTTTTGGGGGTGGTTTGTTCTTGAATGCATGCTGTAAAAATTAATGCAAGTGTCAACAGGATTACTGCGCATTTTCTTGAGAGAGCCATTTAAGCTTGTCCTCCTGCTTTTGTAACTTCGACTTGAAGCGTCTGAGATACTTTGTACCTGTACTTGAATGTGACTTTGAAGCTGTGTATTGCAAGGGCGTGATTTTGGAAGAGGCTCTCAGAGTTCACAAGACCAGTTTCTATTCTTATTGTTTGTATGTCGATTCCTTCAGGGAATATTTGTTTGAGGAAATTCTCGTCAAGATTGCAAGTGTATTCGTTCTCGCTCTTTTTATTACAGCTTCCTTGTGGCAAGGGGTATCCGTTAACAGATAATGCGATCAGCCCTTGCGGGAGGGTTACTTCAATGCTTTTTGCTTGGGTTAGTTTTCCTCTTGGCCAGTTTTTGTCAAGGGTTATTTGCAATGTCGGGCCAAAATCGGAGTCTTCGCTGATTGCTATCGGTTGTTGCGGAACGCCCATTCCTATTCTTACAGGACCTCCTGTGAATATTGCAACAGGGTTCTTGTCTTCTATTCCGAATGCTTCAAGAGGGTCTTCCCCTTCTCTTCTGTACGCTCTTATTTTGTCTTGTCTCATAAAGTAGCTTTTTAGGAAAGCGGATGTGGTGAAGTCAAAGGTTGTTGAAAGCTCTATTGCGTGCCTGCCTGCTCCCACTTGTGATGCATCAAAGACGCAGTTTATTTCTCTGTACTCGCTTCCTTGGATTGTGAAATTTTTCTGCGGTGTTATTTTCCCTTCAACATCTCCTATTTTGCAGTCTACGTCAATGTTTAGCTCATCAAGGCTTGATTCTGCTCTCAGCGTGGCGTATGCGCTTATTTTTCCAGTTTCTGGGACTTTCGGGCTTGCAACCCCTGGGTTTTCAAGAAACACTCCTAATGGCTTTTTTGATTCTGCCTCAACTCCTTCTTCATAAAGACCGGCCGTTATGAGCACTTGTCTTCTTGCTTTGCTTGCGATATCTTTTGGAGATATTGAGGGTATTTTTTTGAATGCGCTTGTTTGCAGGAAACCCCATCTTGAGCTTTGTGTTTCAAGTGTCTTGTACAGTAGGGCATCCTGTGAGATTAGTTCAGGGTAGAAGTTCATGAATAGTATTATTGTTGAGAGTGTGATTGCAAGAGTTAGAGTCCCTTTCCCAGCTCCTTCATTTGCGTATGCAAGGATGGTGCCTGTTGCAATTATTGCAAGTATTATGAGGGGGTGAAAGCCGAACATTGTTAGCAAAAAGAATATCAGTATTAGGATTGCGCTTATTCCAAGGGGTTTTATGAGGGTGCCCGCTGCAGATGGTGCTATGAAATAGAATGTTATCAGCGCGCCAATTCCCAGTGCTGCAAATGTTGATATTGAGGTGGATATTCCGAGGTTTTTCATAACTGCCAGCAAGGATGCTACAACTATTACGATGAGTATTCCTTTTGCTAGGAATGATGTGGGAAATGGTTGTTTTGTTTTTTGTTCTTGTAAAGCAGTTCCTCTCTCTGCACTCGCGGCGCTTTTTGCAATGCCTTGAAGGGCCGCAGTCTCTCCTCCTGCTGTGCTTGCAGCAGCTCCCACTTCTGCAGCCTCGGCAGCAAAGCTTAGAATCTCAGGTCCGAAAAGAACAAGCAATGCTACAAGAGCAATAACTCCTATTATTTGGCTAACTATTAGGATTACAAACAGCCAGGTGGGCGCAAGAAAATACGCCAGAACGTCTATTGTTAGTGTTAATAGTGCTATTAGCGCGATTGTTTTTCCTGTTTGTTTTAGAAGTCCAGTTATATTGTCAAGTCCCATCTCACTCTGCTCTCACAGCTATTCGTGCAATGTTGAGTTCTGTGAGTGGTTTTATTTCAAGGTAGTTGTTTCCTTCTCGCACAAGGCTGGTTATGTCTTTTTCAAATATGGGGTCTTCTTGATCTATGCTGTCGAATTTTCCGTTGACGCTGAGCCTGGCTTCTTTTTTGTTTTGATCGTCTACGAATTCTATTCTGAGCACTACTGATTTTTTCTTGTCGAGTATCTGGTTGTATAGTTGGCTGTCGATTCCAAAGTAGTCTATGAAAGTGTCCACCCCTTCAAGAGTTGTGCGGACTCTTATTTGTTCTATTCTATAAGCTCCCTTCTCTATGTTCCAGGTTATGACGTTCTTTCCTTCAAGCAGGTCTTCTTTGTATAGGTCTTGCCTGTTCAGTCCATTGCAGCTTGGTATTGCTGAGCTAATAATCTTGCCGTTTAGTGTTATTGTAATGAGCCCTGCATTTTCTTGCTCGCACAGCGGGTAATAGTCAAGTGATGCGCTTTTCAGATTTTCTCTCTCTGTTTTTGATATTGTGAAAGTGCTTGTTGCGCTTTGTGATTCTTTTGAGATTATGTCCCCTATTATTTTGATATCATCAAGAACGTATTTCTTTTTTGAGAAGAAGCCGCCTTTTACGGAAAATTCTATTTCATTTATGTCTTTTAATGCAGATTTTGGCAGCGGTATTGGCGGGGGGTTTTGTGTTTTGATTTCTCCTTCGAATATTAGTTGACCGTTAAGCTTCACGGATAGTATTCCTCTTCTCTCTTTTGTTTGAAAAGATAGTATGATGTTTTCTGTGCGGTCAAGGTTTGAAAGGGCGAAAGGCGCAACTCTTCGCTCGTCGGAGAACCATCCTTTCTTGACTGATACCGGGTTGAGTCTTGCTAAGACTTTCGCATTTCTTCTTGTAGCAAGGAACACGTTTGCGATGTTGTGGTCTATTTCTGTCTTTTCAGTGTATTTTATCTTGCCAGGAGACTCGTCAAGGAGAAGGGATGTTTGCAATGGGCTTGTTGTGGTCACGTTATCTCCTTCAAGCAGGGCTTCCCGCTCTGCAGGAGGGAGAAATAGTATGTATGCTATAAGCAAAAGGGTTATGGCTGTGATGAGTGTAACTGCAGGCCCGCCGGTCTGTTGCGCTCTTTTGCTCATCACGTTCACCTTTTTGCTTATTAATCCGACAGAATACTATATAAACTTTTTCAGCGCTTTCTCGTCTTATGAAGATTGTGTCTCAAAATCTCAAGACAGGCGAAGTGTCCCTTGTAGTTGAAAGTTCAGAGGATTTGTGGTATTTGTCTCAACTCATAGATCCGGGCGATATTGTGAGGGGAAAGACTGTCAGGAAAGTCAAGGTGACTCAAGAGTCAGAGCCTGTAAAGCGGACAATGACTCTTGCATTGCGCACAGAGAGAACAGAGTATGGCCCGTCTCAGCTCAGAGTTTCCGGAAGGATTGTTGAAGGCCCTGAAGACATCCCGAGAGGCAGCTATCATACCATAGGAGTGGAACCTCAGCAGAAGATAACCATTGTAAAGCCAAAATGGTATTCGTATCAACTTGACCGCTTGAAAGAGGCCGCTCAAGGTAAGGGCGCTATTGTTCTTATTTGCATATTTGATAGGGAAGACGCTTTTTTTGCTGTTTTGCGCAGGCAGGGTGTTGAAAGACTGGCTCACATTGAAGGCGATGTTCAGAAGAAGAGGATGGATGTTAAGGCAAAGGGTGATTTTTTCTCGCAGGTTGAAAAAAAGATTGCAGAGTATGATCTGCGCATGAATCCTGATGTTATAGTTGTTGCAAGCCCTGCTTTTTGGAAGGAGGAGTTTGCAAAGTCTTTAAAGGATGCCAAGTTGAAAAAGAAGATTGTTTTTGCAACTTGTTCTGCTGCAAATTGGAGGGCGATATCTGAAGTGTTGCGCAGGGACGAGGTGCGTGCAGCTCTGCGCTCTGAGAGGTGGATGCGTGAGATGCGGGCTGTTGACGAGGTTCTTGAAAGGATAGCCAAAAGGGGAGATGTTGCCTATGGCCTTGAACGTGTTCGAGATGCAGCTCTTGCCGGCGCGATCGATCGTCTTGTGATTTCTGATTCTCTTATTTCTCGCGCAAGGGAAGAGAACGAGTTTGATAAGATTGACGAGATTATGCGCGCAACTGAACAATCTCGCGGAGAGGTTGTTATAGTCTCTTCAAAGCACGAAGGTGGAAAGAAGCTTGATGGGATAGGGGGAATTGCTGCCTTGCTTCGATATAAAGTATCGTATGGTTAGCAAAACAAGTCTTGTAGTTTCTGTTGTGCAAATTGTCAGTTTTCAGGAGCTAAAAACTTATATACGTTTGAGCTGTCTTTGTAATTGACTTCAAAGTAGTAATTCCCCTTCGGCGAATGTGCGCTTTGGTCGTGGTTTGATCAACGGCAAAACAAAAGTTTTTAATATCCCTTTGTTTTACCTCAAGCCAATAACAAAAGCGTGTTACGGAAGCAGCGGAGTAAAAGCTTTCGGAATAAAAGGGGGAGGTATGTATGATTGTTAAAGAAGATCTTTTAAGTAAACTGCGTCGTTATTTTGTGCTGAATCTTTATGAGGTTAAGATTTGGACTGCGCTCTTATCTCGCGGTGTTGCAACTGCGGGTGAGCTTTCTGATATTGCAAATGTTCCAAGAAGCAGGAGTTATGACGTTCTTGAGAGTCTTGAGCGCAAGGGCTTTGTGGTGATGAAGCTTGGAAAGCCGATAAAGTACATAGCTGTTCCTCCAATGGAGGTTTTAGAGCGCGTAAAGAAAAATCTTCGCAAGGAGGCTCAAGAGCGCGTTGAACGCCTTGACAAGCTCAAGAAGACAGATATTCTTGAAGAGTTGAATTCTTTGCACTCGACTGGAATTGAGCTCGTTGAGCCTACAGAGCTTTCAGGAAGCCTTCGCGGAAGGCATAATTTATACTCTCATCTTGAGCTTGCTATCAAGAATGCTCAACACTCTGTAACTCTTGTTACAACGCCCCAGGGCTTGATACGCAAGGTTGACGGTTTTAAGCCTTTATTCGAGCGTTTGAAGAAAAAGGGCGTTAAGATAAGGATTGCAGCACCCATAACAAAAGAGGCAGTACCCGCAGCAAAGGAGATATCTCGTGTTGCAGAGGTTAGAAACACTGATAGCAGGGCCCGTTTCTGTGTTGTTGACGGCAAAGAGCTCGTATTTATGGTTATGGATGATAGCAATGTTCATCCGACTTATGATGTTGGCATTTGGGTCAACACGCCATTCTTTGCAAACGCGCTTGAAGATATGTTCAATGTCGCGTGGAAGACGATGAAGCCTGTTCGTTGATTTCAATGGATCTGAAAAAACTCGCGCGAAGTTTGCATAAGTACGAGCGCAGGGTTTTGCCTGAACTCGAGCACAGCAAGTATGTAGAAGAGATAGCGAGAGCAACAGGTCTTAAGGATGTGGAGGTTGTTCGCGCTCTTCAGTGGCTTGAGAACAAGGGCGCGATTGTTGTCCACACAGAGCAAAGAGAAATTGTGCACTTGGATTCTAACGGCGAGAAATATGCTAAAGGAGAGTTGCCCGAGCGTATTTTTCTTCGAACTCTCAAGGACGGCCCCATTCCTGTAAAAAAACTTGCTCAAAAGACGGGTCTTGACAGGGACGAGGTTAATGTTTGTATAGGTCTTCTTCGTGAGAAGGGTGCCATACTTCTTCTCAAGGAAAAGGAGCTGGCTGTAAAGATAACGGACAAGGGTAAGCGATTGCTTGAAAGTGAGCTGCCTGAAGAACAGTTTTTGAAGAAGGCTTTCCCTGTTGATGTTAGAGCGCTCTCGCCCAAAGAGAAAGAAGTGCTTAAGAAGTTGCGTAAAAGGAAGGGTTTTGTAAGAATTGAAGTGCTCTCGGTCAAGCGCGCAGAGCTCACTGATGTTGGCAAGGAGCTTTTGAAGCTTGGTGTTCGAGATGAAGATCTTGTCGACAGGATAACCCCTCAGGTTCTCGCCTCTGGTAGTTGGAAGGGAAAAGAGTTTCGCCGCTATGATGTTACGAGCAAAGTTCCGGAAATTAATGGTGGAAAGCTCCAGCCGTATAGGGCGTTTCTTGACAGGGTGAGGCAGAAGTTTCTCTCGCTCGGGTTTGAGGAGATGACAGGGCCTATTGTTGAAACTGATTTTTGGGATATGGATGCTCTTTTTATGCCTCAGTTCCACAGTGCAAGGGATATTCACGATGCGTATTATGTTAAAGAGCCAAAAGAAGGGAAGGTTGATCAAAATTTTCTTAAGAAGGTTCGCGCAGTTCACGAGAATGGTGGCTCTACAAAGAGTAAAGGATGGGGATATTCTTTTGATGTTAAAAGGACAAGGAGGCTTTTGTTGAGAACTCAAGGGACTGCATGCTCAGCCAGAAAGCTTGCAAGCCCTGATTTGAAAGTGCCTGGCAAGTATTTTGGAATAACGCGCAATTTCAGGCACGATGTTATTGATGCAACGCACCTTCCTGATTTCAACCAGACTGAAGGCATAGTTGTTGGTGAAGATTTGAATTTCAGGCACCTCATAGGTCTTTTGAGGATTTTTGCAAAAGAGTTTGCAAATACTGAAAGCATTCGTCTTGTCCCGGGGTATTTTCCCTATACTGAGCCCAGTGTGGAATTGTATGCAAAGCACCCTGATCTCGGGTGGATTGAGCTAGGAGGGGCTGGAATGTTTCGCCCTGAAGTTGTAGAGCCTCTTGTCGGACGCCACTTGTCTGTTTGTGCGTGGGGTCTTGGTATTGACAGGCTTGCAATGTTCAACTTGGGCTTTAAGGACATAAGGGATCTGTTTAGTGCAGATTTGGCGTTTTTGAGGAAGAGTCCGGTGATGTGATATGCCTACTATTACTTGCTCTTTTAAGGATTTGGTATCGCTCGTTGGAAAGAAGCTGTCAATTGAGCAGTTGCGC